>NZ_JAGQBM010000010.1:0-71361 GCF_024345635.1 Cyanobium sp. Lug-B | reverse complement strand
GACGGCGAGTCCGGCGCCGGCCGCGGCGATCGCGAGGGGCGGACCCCAGGCGGCGGGCCGGCCCCAGCGGATCCGCCGCAGGGCGCTGGCCAGCGCTGACGGCGTCGCCGGTGGCGTCGCAGTGGCGGAATCCATGGGGGGAGGGCGGCGGCGGGACCCAAGTTGTTATGCAACAGATTGGGTATGCGCCAAAGTGTATGCACAACTTGTTGGGCAGGTCAACCGGACCCGGCGATGGCTGGGTCAGGATCAACTCCCGCGCCGACGTGACGTCCCCTCCCTGCCATGGCCCTGGCGCACACGATCCTCACGGTGCTCTGCGAGAAGGACGCCAGCGGCTACGACA
The DNA here is from genome assembly GCF_024345635.1 of Cyanobium sp. Lug-B. Classification (NCBI taxonomy): domain Bacteria; kingdom Bacillati; phylum Cyanobacteriota; class Cyanophyceae; order Synechococcales; family Prochlorococcaceae; genus Cyanobium; species Cyanobium sp. Lug-B. The sequence continues at coordinate 71,015 of NZ_JAGQBM010000010.1, read as the reverse complement.
TCAGCAAGCAGTTCGAGGAGACGATGGCCTGCTACTGGACCGCCAGCCAGCAGCAGATCTACCGGGAGCTGGCCCGGATCGAGGCCAACGGCTGGGTCCGCTGCCAGGTGGTGCCCCAGCAGGGCAAGCCGGACCGCAAGGTGTATGCCATCACCGAGGCGGGCCGGGAGGAACTGCGCCACTGGGCCGCCGAGCCCGCCCAGCCCACCCCCATCCGCGAGGACCTGCTGGTGAAGGTGCTGGGCGGCCCCTACACCGACCCGGCCCAGCTGCTGGCGGAGGTGCGCCGCCGCCGCGCCGTCCACGCCGGCCAGCTCGCCTCCTACCAGGAGAAGGAGGCCCTGGTCCGCTGCCATCCGGCGCTGCCGCTGCAGGAGCAGTACCGCTACCTCACCCTGCGGCGGGGCATCCTGTTCGAGCAGGAGTGGATCCGCTGGTGCGATGAGGTGATCGCCTTCCTGGAGGGGCAGCCACCGCCAGCGGAGCCGTAGGGGTGCTCAGGGGCTGGCCGGCTCCAGGACGCGGTGGGAGGGAACCTGATCGAAGGCCATCAGGCGGCGCTCCACGGCAGGCCCATTCGCCTGCAACCAGGCCGCCATGGCGTCCCCCGTCTTCGGGCCATAAATGCGGTGGCTGACGATCACGGCGGTGCCACGGCCGTCCGCCAGGCGCCAGCGGGCGAACACGGCCTCGCTGAACGTCCGGGTGGGGAAGAGGGCCACAACCAGGTGCTCGGCGGGGCGCTCGGCGGTGCGGGGAATGGAAGCCGTGCGCAGCACCGTGGCCCCGTGGCGCCGGTAGTTGCCGAGGGCCCGGTTGGCCATCTCGGCCAGCCCATCCCCATCGCTCACCCCGGGGTAGGTGTTGATGGTGACCATGTCCGTCCAGCGGCTGAGGTCGTCCTGCCCCGCCGGGGTGAACTCGTGCTGGTGCTGGGACGACCAGCGCAGCCGGTAGGTCTGGCCGGCAAAGGTGAGCGTCAGAGGGGTGGCCGGGGGGCCGGCTGCCGCGGGCGTGGCTATCGCTCCACCCAGCGCAACAGCCACCAGCAGCGGGGCGGCCCAGCGACGCAGGCCATGGGGGCTGGGCATGGCACGTCGCAACCAGGGGCAGGGTAGGAAGCTCACCGGGGACGGCAGGCGCCAGGGCGCGTAGCGTTGCCGCTTGCTGAGTGAGCCAGTGTGGATCGTCGCTGGTTCGCCCCACAGGGACGACGGGTCCTGGGAGCCCTCCTGGCGGGTTGCCTGGGCGGAGCGGGCCCCGTTCAGGCTGGGACCGCTGACGGGGCCCCGCCGGCGGTCTCACCCCAGGCGGCCGGCATCCTGCGGATCGTTCGTCAGCGGATGGCCGACGACCACCTGAGGGCGGTGATCGTGCGCGTCACGATCGACGGCAAGGAGGTGGTCACCGAGGCAATGGGCGAGTCGATGACGGGCGTGCCCGCCACGGATGACATGCACGTCCGCAACGGTGCGATTGCCATCTCCTACGTGGCGACGCTGCTGCTGCAGCTGGTCGACGAGAACAGGGTGAGCCTCGATGACAAGCTCGCGAGGTGGCTGCCGGAGATTCCGAACGCGGAGAGGGTCACGCTCGGCCAGCTCGCCCGGATGACCTCCGGCTACCGCGACTACGTGATCGGCAACGCCGCGTTCGAGAAGACGCTGCTCGAGAACCCGTTCCGCCAGTTCTCCGTGCAGGAGCTGCTCGCCTACGCGGACCTGAAGACGCTCTGGTACGAGCCCGGCACGAGCTGGAACTACGCCCACACGAACTACCTCCTGCTGGGCCTGGCGCTGGAGCGCATCACGGGCCAGACGATGCCGGTGCTGATGCAGGAGCGGATCCTCGGGCCCCTGAAGCTCCGCAACACCCGGGACCCCGGCGGCACCCCCGTGATCGCGCCGCCAGTGCTGCACGCCTTCTCGTCGGAACGGCGCCAAGGCCTCGGCATCCCGGCGGGCACGCGCTTCTACGAGGAGTCGACCTACTGGAATCCGTCCTGGACGATCACCCGCGGGGCGGTGCAGTTCACCACCATTCACGACATGGCCACCTCCGCCGAGGCGATCGGCACGGGACGGCTGCTGTCGCCCCAGAGCCACCGGCTGCAGATCGCTCCGACGCTGCGGGGCTTCGGCCGGCCGATCGAGGGCTGTGCCACCTGCGCCACCCTCGGCGACTTCTACACCTATGGCATCGGGATCGTCCTCTCGGGCCCCTGGCTGCTGCAGAACCCGCTGTTCTCCGGGCAGGCCGGGGTGATGGCCTACCTGCCGTCACGGAAGATCGCGGTGGCGGTGGCGGTCACCTTCGACGAAGGGGCCTTTGATGCCAACGGGGACTACTGCAATGCCGCCGATGACATCTTCCGCGCGATCGGCGCCTATCTGGCGCCGCAGGACGCCCCGCCCGTCAGGGCCCCTGCCAGAGAAAGGTGTTGAAGGAGCGGTCGCCCAGCTGGCTCCTGTACTTCAGGGTGTTCTCGCTCGAAAGACTCACCACGGCGCCGAGCCGGTCGGCCAGCTTGAGGCACGGCTGGAACTGCGGCACGCTGTAGCACTGCACATCGAGCTGGTTGCAGCCCGCCGTGGGCACCAGGCTGGCCTGGAACGGCTGGATGCTGCAGAAGATGGGCTTGGGGTACAGCCGACGCAGCAGGTAAAAGTCCTCCAGGGAGTAGTGGGCAAAGAAGTGGTCGTCCACCTGGATCCCGTCGCCGTGGCGGGCTTCGGCCACCAGCTCGTCGATCCGCAACCCCCGGTACTGGGGGGACTGCACCCACACCACGGGCATCAGTCCCTGGCGGCGGGCCGCCTGGGCCGCCTCTCGCTGCATCGTCTCCGACACCTTGCGGACGTCGAGGAACACCACCTTGAAGTCGCTGCCCCGGATGTCGGCCATCACACTGTCCAGCGACTGCCGGGAGGCGTAGTACCAGATCTGGGGCTGGGACAGCCAGGTGCCGTTGGGGGCCGCCTGCCCCGCTGCCGCACCCAGCACCAGGGCGGCGGCCAGGCCCATGGCCGTGGCGGTGGTCAGGGATCGACCCCCCGCAAGGCCTGGTCGTTTCCTGCAGCGCAGACGCATGACACTGCCTGGGGTGTGTTTAGTGTGCCCGGCACTGGCCCGCGCCAGCTCGACCCCCCCGGGCGCCATGCCGTCATCCCTTCCCCACCAGACCAGCGTGCTCGTGGTGGGAGCCGGTCCCACCGGCCTGCTGCTGGCGGGGGAGCTGCAGCGCCGCGGCGTCCCCAACCTGCTGATCGACGCCCGGGCCGAAGCCCTGCACTGGGACCGGGCCACGGTGATCCACCCCCTCTCGCTGGAGATCTTCGAGGCACTGGGGCTGGTGGACCGGTTTCTCGAGGCCGGCTGCCGGCAGCGGCGGATCCTCATCCACGCCGATGGCCAGCGGCTGGGGGAGCTGGATCTGGCCGACTGCGGCAGCCGCTACGGCTTCAACCTCGGCCTCTCCGAGGAGGTGACCGAAACGATCCTCACGGACCATCTCGAGAGCCAGGGCGGCGCGGTGCAGCGCTCCTGCCGGCTGGTGGGTCTGGAGGCCCACGGGGACGGGGTGACCGCCACGGTGGCCTGCGGCGAGCAGGAGCACGCCGTGCAGGCCCGCTGGGTGGTGGGCTGCGACGGCCTGCGCAGCACCACCCGGGCGCTGAGCGGCCTCGACTTTGAGGGCCATGGCATTGCCCGCCCCTGGGCCGTGTTCGATGCGGCGGTGGAGGGCTGGAGCGACAGCCACGAGGTCAACGCGGCCTATCTGGACGCCTCGCCCCTGATCCTCACGGCCCTGCCCGAGGAGCGCTGGCGGGTGTACCTGCGGCCCGAAGCCGAGGAGGGGGACCTGGTGGCCGAGGCCGCCGCCGTGCTGCAGCGCTACCTGCCCCAGGCCCGCTTTGCCGGGGTGGAGAACCCCAGCCGCTTCCATTGCCACAGCCGGGTGGCCAGCGCCTTCCGCGCCGGGCCGGTGTTCCTGGCCGGCGATGCCGCCCACGTCTGCTCCCCCGCCGAGGGGCATGGCATGAACTGCGGGCTGCACGATGCCGCCAACCTGGCCTGGAAGCTGGCCCTGGTCCACCACGGCGCCGCTGACCCCGCCCTGCTGGACAGCTACGAGCAGGAGCGCCGTCCGGTGGCGCAGGCGATCTGCCGTTCCGGCGATGCCACCGAGCAGGCCCATGGGCTGCAGGAGCCCGCGGAGCGCGCCGCCCGCGACCGGGCGATCGCCGCCATGCTCGCCAATCCGGTGGCCCGCCAGCAGGAGGTGGTGGCGGAAACCGAGATGAACGTCAGCTACGCCGGCTCGGCGATCACCCTCGGCGGCGGGGAGGGCCAGCCCTTTGGTGCCGGACAGCGGTTGTCCACCACGATCGCGCTGCCGCCCGGGGCCAGCGCGGATCGGCTGCACGCGCTTACCCACCGCTGCGGCCACACGCTGCTGCTGCTGGCCGGCCCGGAGACGCCGTCGGAGGCCATCGCCGAACTACAGGCCGAACTGGAGGCGGACCGGGCTGCCGGCACGGTGCCGCCGGAGCTAGTGGAGGCGGTGGTGTCTCTGCGCCTGGAGGAAGCGGCCAGCCTGGGCCTCGGGCCCCTCACCCTGCTGGCGGTCCGGCCGGACGGCTTCATCGGCCTGAGGGCTGACGTGGATCACCGCAGCGCCGTTCGGCGGTATGGGGGGCAGGTGTTGGGCCGCTGAGGCGGGGACCTGGCGCTTGTTCATGGTGATCAACATCAGGTCCGTCAAGGCCTCAGTTCAAGTTGACGCGATCCGGTTCAGAGACGATCGAGAAACTCGCTCACATCCACCTTCGCCTGCCTCAGCAGGCCAGCCAGAGTGCCGATCTTGACTGATTTGTGAAGAGGAACGACGCAGCCGCGGCTGCCGCAACGCATCACCACATGGCTGCCGTTCTGGCGAACGGCCTCAAATACCAGGAGCTCCAGTGTGCGAATGATGTCCCGACCGGAAACGTGCGGGAGCTTAGGCATGCGCCGGAACGCTGAAAAGGGTCACCAGAGGGTGGCCCTTGATCACGGCGGGGAACTCCTCCAGATAGAGCGTGGTGGCTTCGCGCAGGTTGGCGAGGGCTTCCTCGATGGATTCCCCCTCCGTTGTGGTGCCCGTTTCAGGGTTGAAGGCCACATACCCGCCTTCCTCTGCAGGTGTGAGTACGGCGGTGAGTTCCATCGGCCCAGGTGCAGTGATCCCAGTCTGGCGGCCCCTGGCCCTTGCGGCCCCCATACCGCCAGTGGATCGCCCTCGGCCTCTCCACTTCATGGCTCGCGTCGCCCGCGAAGACACGTGGCAAAGCCGCACCCGCTACTGCGTAACCGGCGTGATGGCCGCAGCGCCGCCACTGATGGCGACAGCCTCGCCAGGATGGTGACCTCAGCGACAGAGATTCGTGCAGACAGCCGTGCCGACAGCAGCGCCCACCACCGTGCCGACCACCACCTTCGCGGCGTTCGCCCAGCGGGCCGACTACTCGCTGCTGGATGGATTGCGGCCGGATCCCCAGGCCGCAGCGGATGGCCAGGATCACCGGCCCCGCCAGGTGTTCTCCGGCCATTACGTGCCGGTGACACCCACCCCGCTGCCGGCGCCGGAGCTCGTGGCCCACAGCCACACCCTCTTCGCCGAGCTGGGCCTGGGCGATGGGCTGGCCCACGACGAAGCGTTCCGCCGACTGTTCTCCGGCGACATCACGGCGGCGCAGGAGCCGATGCGGCCCTATGGCTGGGCCACCGGTTATGCCCTCTCGATCTACGGCAGCGAATACATCCAGCAGTGCCCGTTCGGCACCGGCAACGGCTACGGCGATGGCCGGGCGATTTCCGTGTTCGAAGGCGTCTTTGGCGGCCGGCGCTGGGAGATGCAACTCAAGGGCGGTGGCCCCACGCCCTACTGCCGTGGCGCCGATGGCCGCGCCGTGCTGCGCTCCAGCGTGCGCGAGTTTCTGGCGCAGGAGTTGATGCACGCCCTGGGGGTTCCCACCTCCCGCTCGCTGACGCTCTATGTGTCCCGGTCGGAAACCGTGCGCCGGCCCTGGTATTCGCCGAACTCCCGCTCGTTCGATCCCGACGTCCTGGTGGACAACCCGGCGGCGATCACCACCCGGGTGGCCCCTTCTTTTCTGCGGGTGGGCCAGCTGGAGCTGTTCGCCCGCCGCGCCCGCAGCGGTGCCCACCCAGAGGCGCGCAACGAGCTGCAGATGATCGTGGCGCACCTGATCGAGCGCAACTACCGGCAGGAGATCGATCCTGCGCTGGAGTTCAGCGACCAGGTGGTGGAACTGGCGGGGTTGTTCCGCGGCCGGCTCACGTCTCTGGTGGCGAACTGGATGCGGGTGGGTTACTGCCAGGGCAATTTCAACAGCGACAACTGCGCGGCGGGGGGGTACACCCTCGACTACGGCCCCTTCGGCTTCTGCGAGCTGTTCGACCCCCGCTTCCAGCCCTGGACCGGCGGCGGCCAGCATTTCTCCTTCTTCAACCAACCGGTGGCCGCCGAAGCCAACTTCCAAATGTTCTGGGCCTCCCTGCGGCCCCTGCTCGAGGGCAACCCAGAGGCGCTGGCGCGGCTGGATGCCATCCGCGAGGGCTTCGCCGAAGCGATGGGCCAGGCGCTCGACGCGATGTGGGCCAGCAAGCTCGGCCTGATCGGCTACGACGCCGAACTGGTGCAGGAGCTGCTGCAGCTGATGGTGAGCTCCAAGGTGGATTACACGATCTTCTTCCGCAGGCTGTCGGAGATCCCCGAGCACGTCTCGGCCCTGCAGGAGAGCTTCTATGTGCCCTGCTCAGAGGAGCTCGATGGGCAGTGGACGCAGTGGCTGCAACGCTGGCGTGCCCGCCTGGCGGAAGCCGGCGACATCCGCGAAACATCGGCTGCGATGAAGCGCGTGAATCCCGCGGTGACCTGGCGCGAATGGCTGATCGCCCCGGCCTACGAACAGGCGGCGCAGGGTGATTACGGCCTGGTCAGGGAGCTGCAGGAGGTGTTCCGCCATCCCTATGACGCGCTGCCTGCGGAGCTGGCGGCGACCTATGACCGTCTGAAGCCCAGGGAGTTCTTCAACGCCGGAGGGGTGTCCCACTACAGCTGTTCGTCCTGAATGGGCGCTCAGGGCAGCACCCGCTCGGCCAGCTGCTGCAGGCGACGATCGAGGCTGATCAAGGTGGCGGCTTCACGCCGGGCTAATGCCAGATAGAGGCAGTCGTAGACGGGGTGATCGTGATGGCAGGCCAGGGCAAGGGCCTCGGCCTGCAGGTGGCGGTCGGCTTCCACCCGATCCACCAGATCGCGGGCCTCGGCCAGCAGCTGCTGGGGATCGAGATCAGCCAGGTGACCAGCCTTTTGCAGTTTCCAGAGGGTGTTGGCCAGCTCGGTGAGCATCAGCTCCGGGGCCAACACCACGGCCGCCTCGCGGATCTGCTCCGCCACGGCAGCAGCGGCGGGATCCCCAAGGATCAGCCGCACGGCAGCCGAGGCATCGAGAACGCAGGCGAGGGCCATCAGCGCTCGCGGTCGGCGCGGATCAGCGCTTCCGGCGTCTGATCTCCGGCCAGCGCGGTGACCAGGGGCCCGCGCCGGGCGATGCGGTCGAGCACCAGGCGGCGACGCTCGCGCCCATCCTCGCCGGCGATGGCCTCGAGATCCACCAGCGCCTGCTGGCTGAGACTGCGCTTTTGCACCTGGGCGCGGTGCTGCAGCAACCGGTGCAGCGGTTCAGGCAGGTCGCGGATCTGCAGGGATGGCATGGCTACGCCACTCGTGAATCTAGGCTACTCGTAGCGCATGCGCTTTGCATGTATCGCTCGACGCATCGGTGACGCTTCCGCAGGGCGATGAACTGCAGGTCGGTGGCGCTGCTCTGGTGCCCGAGCACGCCTTCGCGGTGGATCCAAGGGGCTCCTGATCCCCTCACGACCAGGTGGCCCGTCAGGACAGAACGGTCTTCAGCTGAAGGATCAGCAGCGGCAATTCCACCTGGATCACATCCCACACCACATCAAGATCGACCCCCAGGTAGGCGTGGATCAGTTGATTGCGCATCGCGATGATCTCCCGCCAGGCAATCTCAGGATGGGCGATCCTCACCTCCTCTGGGATGCGAGTGGCGGCCTCGCCGATCAGCTCGATGTTGCGAAGAACGGCGTCCTGCATCAGCTGATTTGCCTCGAACTGCGCACGGTTCAGATCGGCGCAGTAGCGCACGGCGCGACGGGCAAACCGATCCATGTCCTGCGCATAGAGGCGCCAATCGCGTTTCGGGTTGCCGTCAGAGGGTGATGGCATCCGCCTCAACCGCAGGCCTGAGCTCCTGCCGGAGTGCTTGTTCCGTCACCAGATCGACAGGTTGCTGGAGCAGATCTTCCAGGAACAGCTGGAGGCCATAGAAGCGTCTGGCCGTGGCAGGGCCGTCAAAGGCCACCAGCAGATCCACATCGCTGCTCGGTGTTGCCGTGCCGCGGGCCCAGGAGCCGAAGATCCGCAGGCTGCGTACGCCGAAACGCTCACTCCAGACGGGCGCGTGCTGGCGCAACCGGCTGATCAACGTTTCGGAACTGACGTCCATGGCCGGCAGTGAGCGCTGAAGCGGAGCCTGGCATGACGCTAAACCGCCAACGCCAACTCCGGCACGAACGCCGCCGGAATCGCCCGCTGCAGCCGCCATCGAATCGCCATCGGCCGCTCGCCCTCGTGGCTCACGTAGTCGGCAAAGCCCAGACAGAGGAACGGCATGGTCACCCCGCCGCGCCTGTTCTCCTCCCGCACGAACAGCATCACCCGGCTGCCGCGCGCCACGTGGTGGATGTATCTCTGCCCGGTGGCGGACGCTTCCCGGGTGAGGCTCTGGCTCTCCCAGTGGAACTCCCACGGGGAGATGGCGTAATCGTTGTAGCGGGTGGTTGGGGAGAACAGGCGCTCACTCTTCTTGAGGGTGATGAAGAACACGTCGCACTGGGTGGCGTCATCAAAGAACACGCCCTCGCGGCCGGGGAAAGGGCGGGCCTCGTTCAGCAACCCAAAGGCGGCGAACACCTCGGCGCGGGAGTAGCGGCCGTGGAGTTTGAGGGGGATGGGGGGCGGATCGGCGCGGTCCCAGTCGAGCGGGCTCACCAGGTGGTCGGTGCGCTCGAGCAGCAGCGCGAACAGCTCCAACAGTTCGGCGCGGAGGTCGGCGGCGGCCCAGAGCCGGACGAGGGCCTCGGCCAGGGGCAGGTGCTGCCGGCCGCTGCCCCATAGCTGGGCCATCAGCATGCGCCAGCTGCGTTCCGTCTCTGGATTGAAGCCCGCCGGATCGGGCGGTGCCGCGCGCTGCAGCTGATCCGCCAACCAGTGCAGCCGCTGAGGGTCGTCCAGATGCAGCAGCCCGCCGGCAATTCCCCGCCCCAACCGCTCCTCATCGCCGATGGCCGCCCCCGCCGCCAGCCACCCCAACTCCCGCTGCAGCAACGCCCAGGAGCCCGCCACCTTGTAGAACTCGCCCAGCTCCATCCCCAGCCCCTCCAGCAACCCCGCCAGCGAGCGGCGCCCAAGGCGGCGAGCTTCGGCGAGCAGCTGGGGTCGGCGCGTGGGCAGCGACTCGCGCAGATTGGCCAGCACCCGCTCGCTCGACACCCGATCGAGCTGCAGGCTGCAGCCGGCCGGCAGGAAGGGAAACCCGTCTTTGATTTGCTGCTCCAGCTGGTCGCGCGTGCCGCCGAGCAGGGCGCGGTAGCGCAGGTCGAAGCGGAAATTCCGGTGCGCCTGGCCGATGAAATCGAGCACCGTGAGGCAGCTCTTGCCCCGGCAGAGGCGCAGACCGCGGCCGAGCTGTTGCAGGAACACGATCGCGCTCTCGGTGGGCCGCAGGAACAGCACCGTGTCGATCTCTGGGATGTCGAGGCCTTCGTTGAACAGATCCACGGCAAACAGGATCTGCAGCTCGCCGGCGCGCAGGCGGCGGATCTGCTCGGCGCGCTGCTCCCGGGGGCTGGAGGCATCCAGGGCGGCGGCGCGCAGGCCGGCGGCCACGAACTTGCGGGCCATCCAATGGGCGTGCTCCACGCTCACGCAGAAGCCCAGGGCCCGCATCGAATCCAGGTTGGTGACCTTGTCTGCCAGTTCGCGCAGGACCAGGCGCAGGCGGGCGTCGTCGGCGGTGTAGAGGTTGGAGAGGGCCTCTGTGGCGTAGCCGTTGCGGCGCCATTCGATCCGCGAGAGGTCGGTGCCGTCGTGAAGGCCGAAGTAGTGGAACGGGCACAGCAGCCCCTGCTCTAAGGCGCTCCAGAGACGCAGCTCGGCGGCAATGCGGCCATCAAACCAATGGAGGATGTCCTCGCCGCCGGTGCGCTCGGGGGTGGCGGTGAGGCCCAACAGCAGGACGGGCGCCAGGTGGCGCAGCCAGCGCTCGTAGCTGGCGGATGCGGCGTGGTGGAACTCATCGACGATCACCACGTCGAACGTGTCCGGCGCCAGGTCGGCCGGATCCAGCCCAGCGAGCGACTGCACCGAGGCGAACACGTGGCGCCACTGGCTGGGGCGCTGGCCATCCACCAGCAGCTCGCCGAAGGACCCATCGCGCAGCACCTGGCGGAAGGTGGCGAGGCTCTGCTGCAGGATCTCGCGCCGGTGGGCCACGAACAGCAGGCTCGGGTGCCCCGGACCGCTCTGGCGGGCGTAATCGAGGGCGGCGATCACGGTTTTGCCCGTGCCAGTGGCGGCCACCACCAGGTTGCGCCAGCGGCCATGGAGGCTGCGCTCGGCCGACAGCTTGTCGAGGATCTCCTGCTGGTAGGCGTAGGGGCGGATGTCGAAGAAGCTGAGCGGGGTGGCGTCCGCGGCCGAGTCCCCAACCGACTCCTCTCGCACGGCCCGATCAAAGCGGCGCTGCTCCAGTTCGCTGGCCCGGTAGGGCTCGAACTCGCCCTCCTCCCAGTAGCTCTCAAAGGCGGCCTGGAACTTGGCCAGGATGCCCTCGTTGTCGTGGGCGGAGAGGCGCACGTTCCACTCCAGGCCGTCGTGCAGGGCGGCGGTGGAGAGGTTGGAGGAGCCGATGTAAGCGGTGGAGGCAGGGGGAGAGCCCGAAAGGCCAGGCCGATGGAACAGCCAGGCTTTGGCGTGCAGGCGGGTGCGGCGGGTGTCGTAGCTGACGCGCACCTCGGCGCCGTGGGCCACCAGCCAATCGAGGGCGCGGCGGTCGGTGGCGCCCAGGTAGACGGTGGTGAGCACCCGCAACTGCCGTCGGGGCTGGGCTTGCAGGAAGGCCGAGAGGGCCGGCTGGAGCAGGCGCAGGCCGCTCCACTTGATGAAGGCGCAGAGCAGGTCGATCCGCTGGGCGGAGGGGATTTCGTGGATCAGCGCCTGGCCCACCGACGGTTCGCCGCTGGCGTTCACCAGCAGGGTGCTGTCGGCCAGGGGGATGAGCGGGCGGGTGGTTTCGGCCTGGCCGGGTAGGAGCGCCGTGGATCGGATCTCCGAGAGCAGCTGGGCGGAGGGGTGCAGTAGGTCGCCCGTGGAGATGGCGCGGGGTGCATTGCTCTGGAGCAGGCCCACCAGTTGGTTCACCAGGGCCAGCTGGTGCTCAGGGGTGGCGCCTCCGCTCAGGTGCTCCAGGGCGATGCGGGCCAGACCCGCCAGGTGCCGGGCCAACAGGCGCGGGGCTTCCTGGGGATCGAGGCCGTCCTTGTCATAGAGATCGCGCGCCAGCAGGCCCAGTTGCTGCTCCAGGCCCTCGGTGAGGAGTTGCTGGTAGAGGCCGGGGGGTGGGGCCTGGTCGGGCATGGGGTGGCTAGGCGCTTGGGGTGCCTTAGATCGACACGAGTACGACCCAGCTGAGCGCATGTTATGCGGATCCGCATAACATGCGCTTCGATACCACAACCAGGATGAGGTTAGTGCTTTTGCAAGGGGTCGACTCATATCAGCGTTGCCGCCATCTATGCCTCTTCCGGAATGCAGAGCGGCATGAGGGGCTTTGTACGCAACCACCTAACTAAAAGCTAGATTGATACTTTATGTGCACAGAGTTCTTATGAAAACATACACATTTGAAGAGCTTACCGACATAGAATTTCAGGACCTTGTTAACGATCTTCTGGCAAAGAAGCTCGGCTGTGCGATCGAGAGATTTAAGCCTGGCCGAGATGGCGGAATTGACGGCCGCCTATCCTGGGCGAAGGGTATTGGAGTCATCCAAACAAAACACTACCGCGGATCTGGTATCTCAAAATTGATATCCAAGATCAAGAGCTCAGAATGCGAAAAGGCAAAAACACTGCAAACTTCAAGGTATTTCTTTGTGACATCATTGGGTCTCAGTCCGCTAAACAAGAATAAGATTATTGCAGCTTTCTCAGGGGTTCCTCTTGAATCAAGGGATATTCTAGGGAGTGACGAAGTCAATGCTCTTCTAAGGGAATTCCCCGACGTCCATAGAACGTACTATAAGCTTTGGTCTGACAGTGCTAATTCTTTGTCCCTCTTCTTGCATCCTGAGATAAATGCAAGGGAGATCGCGCTAAAGGACCGGCTGCAACGCATCAATAAGCTTTTTGTTGAAACTGAAGATTTTCGGCCCGCCTTAGAGTCGATGAACACCTCGCATGTTGTTGTACTGTCGGGTGAGCCCGGTGTTGGTAAAACGACTCTTGCTGAATACCTTTGCCAAGTGCACATGAAAGAGGGCTACCGAATCGATGTGATTGAAGGCGACATTACGCAGTATCCCATCGATTTGACCGATCCGGACAAGAAAGTACTTCTTTACTTTGATGACTTTCTTGGCGCAAATTACTTCGCAGCGGTTTCCGGAAATCAGGATTCGTCAATTGTGCGACTCCTTGACCAAGTTCGCAACGAGCCCAATAAGAGGATCATCTTAACTTCGCGGGCTAATATCATCGGAAAGGCAGAGATTTTTAGCCAGTCATTTCGAACATACGGGCTCGCCAGGCGTCAGTATGTTATCAATATCAACAGGTACTCTAGAATTACGAAAGCGAAGATTCTTTATACGCACCTCTGGCATAGTGCTCTAGATGATCGAATGAAATCTGAGATTGCTGTAGATGACTTCTTTTGCAAGGTTATTGATCACAGAAACTTTAATCCACGACTTATTGCATTCGGGCTTACAGTTGAAGGGCAAAATAGCAAATCTTTGGCAAAGTCGCTCCACGATCATCTTGAGAGACCGGATCAGATCTGGGATCACTGTTATACAGTTCAACTGGACGAACAAGCTCGGATCCTGGTAAAGCTATGTGTTGCAGCCGGTGGGAAAGCCTCGGAAGGTGTTCTGTCACAGGCCTACGAATTGGCACTCCGAGAGTATCAGTTTGTTCCGACTAGTAATCAGCCAAGGGACTTCAGCTACACCTCGCGGCTGGTTTGCAATTCTCTACTAGTGAAAAATATCGGTCAGATGGAAACGATCTATTCTCAGTTCAACCCGTCGGTCTCAGACTTCGTAATTGGCAGAATAAACAGCTTAGGAGAAGCAAGGAAGCTAGTGGCTGCCTTGGACTCTGAAAACGTCGTGAAGTTCTACAATGATCTCATCAGGTCAAAAAAGATGAGGCGTTCCGAAGCCACTTCAGTTTCTTCCTTGTTGCTAGATCGATATCTGGATACTGATGACAATCGATTCGCAATTGCACTTGATCTTGCCCTATACCTTGAGGATGAGACACCTCTCCTCAAGATTGCAATAGAACAATTCACTAAACTTGATCTGGCCAGAGCACCCGGAATCTCCAGCTATCGATTAGCCTCGATTCTTGAGAAGATTTTTGCTTTTGGTGTGGGCGAGACAAAATATCTCGAAGCCTTGAACTGTCGATCTTTCGGACACAGCCAGTTAAACGACTTCTACGTTGTGCTTGCAGATGTTGCAGGATTTAATGAGGTAAAGACTCTGCTGAAAGAGCAAATTCTTCAGTCGCTTGAGGAGGATATCGATGACATCATTAACGAGAGCGATGGTTTAGACGAATGCAACGACGAAGACGACGTTTTCGCATTTGCTGAGGGATGTGTGGATTCGTTGCTAAAACACTATGGGATGCTCGATCAAAGTGATGTTCTGATGCTCAAAATGGCTTACTCAATCGATGGTCTCCTAGAGAGAGCAAGGGAACGTTGGGACAGCTGTGATGATGACGTGGAATCTAGTACTACATCGTGGGAAGATCTTGACAGTGACAGCGAAGACGCGCTCATCAAGGAACTGTTTCGCAAATTCAAGCCTACCCTCTAGACGACCTGACAATACTGTTCCCATTTTTAGGTTATCTAGGCATTAGTACAGTAAGTGATTTCCCTCAAATCTGGCCTGTAGTAGCTCAAACCGATTCATCAGCTTTTGAAGCTTCTGCTCCTTCCTTTTTTTAGCGCTCGGTGGCCCATCAAAATGGTTCATCTCATTGCCTAAGAGATAATCAACAAAGTCTTTGGGCTCGCAAGGTTTTGAGCCCATCCACTTGTGAAAGTTTCGATGAATACTGCTGCTGATAGCGATTAAGTTGTCTTCATAGGCTGCCAGGTCGGGGCGTGAGCTGGCATCGAAAAGATGATGCGCCTCCAGTTCAACTGGATGTTGATCAGAGGCAGATGGTTTGTAGCCAGAAACGGCACAGCCAGGACCATCTTTACGGAGTGCCCTCTGCCGAACTTTTTCCTTCGCGGCCTTCACTCTGGCTTCATGGCTTTCGAGCAGCTTTCGCTGGACCTCAAAGCATTCCTCCGCCACATCGGCAACAGCTTTCACCCATGCCTTTCGTGCCTTGGTGATCCTTCCTTTGTCCCTCATCGTCTTCGCCAGGCGCACGATGCCACGCTGGCTCCAATGGCGCTGATCGTTGCCCTCAAAGCTATCAAAATGTACACCGATCTCTAAGCCCTCAGCACCTTCTAGGCCAGAGCTCTCTTCCTGTATCCGTGTGATGGTGCCAGCCATCCCTTTGCCATTGGTGCCCAGCACCCTGACAACTGAGCGCTGCTCCAGAAAAACCAGATCACCTCGGATCTTGATGGCGCTCCGATCTTGAGTGACTTGAATGATGCGCCGTTTGACGAGTGTGCGTGTTACCCGTGCACGGTGCTGGGTAAAGAACTCATGAATCTTGGCTAAAATGCTCCCACCTTCCTTCTCCTCCAGATACTTCGCCAGGGCCATCACGCCTTCTTCGTAAAAGCGCCGGCTGCGAGCTTGGCCAGGCTCGTATTCAAAGAACTCCCCTTCTACCAACTCCCATTCGTCATCAGCATGTGTATCAAAGAATAGGCAGATGCCGTTCAGCTTCTTGGGGCTGATGCCAAGAATTCTGGCTGTCTCCTGAAATGAGAAGGCATCACGTGATCGCTTGGATGTTGTCGTCATCGTATTACTTAAAGGAAGGCAAGGAGGGAATCACGCATTTTTTGGAGCCGCTCCATGACGCGCGGATCGCCCCCAACATCGGGATGGTGTTCCTTGGCGAGCCTGCGGAAGGCTTCTTTGATGTCTTCGGCGCTGGCTGTTGATGGGTCAAGTGAGAACACATGCCATGGTCTGAAATTCTCTAAGACATCGATGCCGTTAATCGATGTTTTGTCAGTTTTGGCACGCTCGCTATGGGGAACTCCAACCCACTCCCGATAGAGCTTGAGCCAATCGGCCTTTGTTTTGAGATCAAACGTGCGGCCCGCCATCGCGAGGTTGAATTCACTTGACTTGCGCAGCTCTGTGGCGTTCTTGCTGCCAAAGACCTTGCAGACTGCCGTTTTGAGCTCTGTCAGCGTGAGAACAGGTTCAGGAAACGGCTTTCCGTTGATGAACTCTGCAAACGCCAGCAGAGTATCGGCATCCGGAGCCCCAGCTGAGAGGATCTCCTCGATCCTTGCCAAGACCGCTGGTCGATCAAGCTTCTTGCGCGTTTGCGTCTTGGTAGCCACGGCTCAGGACTGCTGTTTGCCCTTGATAACCCCCCGAACGCCTCCTCGGGGGGATTTGTCATCACCTGTTCGTCGCGGAAACAGATGCCAGTGCGCCTGAAACACCGTCTACCCCGCCGCCTCGCCTGAGTTCAGCCCCCCTCTTGCGTTGAGCGAACCAGCCCAGCCTCTGATCGACGCGTCCTGGGCGCTCAGCTGCTCCCGCCGCAGCTTCAGCAGCTCCACCACGGCGTTCCACTCCGGCTGGTGCAGCTCCAGCCCGTCGGCCCCATGACGACGCGGGATCACCAGGCTGTGCCCCTCGTTCTCCAGCAGCACCCGGCCGCTGCCCTCCAGCGCGCAGAACACACAACCCGCTTCGCGGTGGCCGTAGCTGGGCTGTACGCCGCGGAAGTCGGTGCACCCTCTTGCGTAGGCAAACAGCCGTCGCGCTTGCCGGCGTTGCAGCGGAAGCAGAGGGCCTGCAGGTTGCTGATGGCGTCGGAGCCGTCATGTTTTCACCGAGCCGCTGATCGGGCTGCGGTGGCGGCTGCGGTGGGCAACCACCTCTTCGCCGCGCCGCTCGCGGAAGGCGTCGAGGCGCTGGCGGCAGAGCTCCAGCAGCGCGTCGCGCTCGCCATCGCTCAACGCGTCGCCGCCGATCAGGCTGTCGTGGCCATCGCCATAGGCGGTGATGCCGTTGAAGGTGAACCCGGCCCACCAGGCGCTTCCCAGGATCCGCCGGGCCACGTCGTGCGGTTGGGCGGGGCTCCGGCGGCCCAGGAGTTCCATGAGCATCAGGGGTTGGTCGATGGGGCCCATGCGCATGCGCTTGGCGATGGAGTGCCGCAGGCGCCCGTAGGTGCCAGAGGGGGGCGGGGGTATGGGGGCTTCCTGGCTGGGGTGGCATTGGTACCTTGCCCAAAGGGCCAGCACAATGGACCCATGACCCGGACAGCACCGTTATCACCTCTCACGGCCGAAGAGGTGCTCAACCGCCTCCGTCAGCGCCAGCCTGACTGGCACCGCCGTTTTCATGTGGTGGGGCTCGGCCTGTTCGGCTCCGTTGCCCGCGGCGATGCCCGCCCAGACAGCGATCTCGATGTCTGGGTCCAGCTTGATCCGCTCACGCCCTACGCCCTGGTGCACTTGAAACAGGAGCTGGAAGAGCTGATGCAGTGTCCCGTCGACCTGGTGCGCTTGCGGGATCGCATGGCCCCAACCCTCCGAAAGAGGATTGAGCAGGAGGGCCTCACGGCGTGACGGAGGACCAGAAGGATGTCCTCCTGAGCCTCCTGAGCGCGCTCAAGCGTGCCCAGCGCAAATCCCAGTCTCTGATTGCCAATTCTGAGGTATTGGATCAGGAGGAAGGAGAAGATGCTCTGGATGTGATCTGCTTGGAGTACTGACGAATTGGCACCACGCAGCCCATGCGCGATGGCATCCATCTCTCCATTCCCTTTGCCCCCTTTTGAACGTGCCTACAGTGAGTCCTTCGCTGGGTGTGGTGGCGATGGCGCCCATGTCTGACCTCCTGCTGCTACCGCCGTGCGAGCGGTTGGCCTTGGCGATCGCCCTGTGGGACAGCCTCGATGACCAGTCCCGGGATGGGGCGCTGCCGGTGGACCCCGCCCTCTGCGCCGAACTCGACCGGCGCTGGGCGACCCATCGCGACAACCCCGAAGCGGCTGTGCCCTGGGATGAGGTGCGGAGCCAGCTCGGCATCGGATGACCAGGCCCGCGATTCGCTTCCTGCCGGAGGCGGTGGAGCATCTGCTGGAAACCCAGCGTTGGTACAGCCGGCTAGAGCTGGCGTTGGCTCGGGACTTCGCTGAAGCCTTCGCTGCTGCGGTGGAGCGCATCCGCCGCGATCCCCGATCCTTCCCCCTGATTCACGGGCAGACCCGCAGGCTCGTGCTGCGGAGGTTTCCCTATGCCGTGTACTTCCGAGAGCAGGGTGCTGAATCCTGGTGATTGCCCTGCACGGCCGTCAGGATCCCCGGCGCTGGCAGCAGCGCACCTGAACGCACCACTGCTGGGTGAGACAGGGGTGGCACTTGTGGAGGAGAAGCCCCGGCGATCACCCTGGCCCACGAATGCTCCCCCATGCAGACAACGCGATCGTTGACGAAGCCAAGATCTGCGACTATCTGCTCTCAGACACGCATCCAGTTGGTCGCTTCAAGGCAAGCGTCTTTAGTTCACTCGGCTACACCGTTGAATCCTGGACCTGACTTCGTGATGATCTGCTCCACCATGGCCAGACTGGGACGGTTCAGCGGATCGAGATCAGTGCCTATGGGATGAAAGTAGTCATCAGTGCTACGTTGAAAGGCCCCAACGGGGCATCCAGACCATTCAGAACGGTCTGGCTGATCCCCGATCATTCCAGACAGCCAAGGCTCGTCACCGCATTTCCGGAGTAAGTCATGTTCGTCTTGCACCAGACAGTTGCTCTCACCCACGACATTCCTGAGGCTGGTCTGCAGTTGGGCGATCTCGGTGCTGTCGTAGCTATTCACGCCCCGGCAAATCTCAAGGTTGAGTTTGTCGCTGCATCGGGACGCACCCAATCGCTGTTGACGCTTTCAAGCAGCAGCCTCCGAGCAATTGGTGATCAGGATCTGATCGCTGTGCGTTCATTGGCAACGGCCAATCCCTGAGATTCGACATCGTTCAGCCTCTCGCTTGCCAGGATCCGCCGGGCCACGTCGTGCGCCGGGGCGGGACTGGCTGTTGCCTGGTAAATCAGAGGCCCAGCAGTCCCTGCAGCATGAGCGGTGGGTCGATGTGGCTCATGCGCATCTGCTCGGCGGTGGTCTCGCGCAGGCGCTGGCGGGTGTGACAGGGGGTGGCACTTGCGGAGGAGAAGCCCTGTCGCGATGCCATGCCCTCCATCACCCCCCTCGGCCAGACCTGGCAGGTTGCCTACGATGAATCCACTGAAAGAAGCAGAGGCTGTGCATACGTTCTCCGCCGCCATCGAGCGCTGCGCGGACACAGGAATGCTTGTGGGCTATGTCCAGGGCTTCCCCGGCGCCCACAGCCAGGGGGAGACCCTTGATGAGCTGCAGGCCAACCTCCAGGAGGTGATCGCCATGCTCCTGGAGGACGGCGAGCTGGTCCTGGAAAGCGACTTCGTGGGCCTGCAGCAGATCGTGGTGCCGGCATGACCCTGGAGGAATTCCTCAGCCACCGCTGAACCACGAACCTCAAGCGTCTGCCTTCGGCGATGGTCTGCCCCCATGCAGTCCCCCGACCAGGAAGCGCTGCCAGAGTGGGCGGGCTTGCGGCATTCCATGCCCCACCACGGCCCGCCCCTGGCCCCACTGGTCGACCTGGCCCGCCTCCTGCAGGCCGGCCTGGGGGGCGATCCGGCGGCAGCGGCGCTGCAGGATCTGGACCACAGCCTCAGCTGGGCCGAGCTCGATCACCAGGTGGAGCAGCTGGCCCGGGCTTACCAGCGGCTGGGCCTCCGGCGGGGTGACCGGCTCGCCTCCCTGATCCCCAACCGGGTGGAGCTGGTCGTCCATTACCTGGCCGGGCTGCGCAGCGGCCTGGTGCTCACCCCTCTCAACTACCGCTATGTGCCCCCGGAGATCGACCATGCGCTGACGGTGAGCGGCGCCGCGGCCCTGGTGTTCCACGGCGAACGGCTGGCCGATGTGCAGGCCAGCGCCGTGGCGGGCCAACTGCCCCTCGGCTGCCACCGCATCGATGATCCCTCCGGTTTCGAGCCCCTGCTGGCCGCGGCCCCTACCGCCGGCGACGATCCGCCCTGGCCTGGGCTGGCCGGCGAGGAACCTTCCTTCATTTATTTCACTTCCGGCAGCACCGGCCGGCCGAAGGGTGTCACCCACAGCCGGGCCAGCTTCGCCGCGGTGCTCACCTCCTTCATCCAGGCCAGCGAACTGCGGGCCGGGGAGGAGGTGCTGGCCGGCAGCTCCCTGGCCCACATCGCCTCTTCGGCCCTCGTGCTGGCGGCCCTGGCCGCCGGCGCCTCCGCCGCGATCGCCAGCCGCATCGATGCGGCCACCGTGGAAAGCCTGTTGCGGCGCCACCGGCCCTCGCTGCTGCTGATGCTGCCCGCCGCCCTGTTCGAGCTGCTGCGGGATGCACGGCTGCTTCCGACGGATCTGGGCTCGGTGCGTCTCTGCATCAGCGGCGGCGACAAGGTGCCCCATCAGCTGCAGGAGGAGTTCCGCCGGGCCGCGGGCTTCGGCATCGACGAATGCTTCGGCATGAGCGAGATCGGCTACACCACCCTGGCGCCCCCGTCGGGACCGAACCGGATCGGCTCCGTCGGCCGGCTCTGCCCGGGGTTCAGCGCCAGCCTGCGCCACGAGGACGGCACCGAGGTGGCCCCGGGAGAGCAGGGCCGCCTCTGGATCCAGGCGCCTTCGATGATGGTGGGCTACTGGGACAACCCCCAGGCCACCGCCGACACCATCCAGCAGGGCTGGCTCGACACCGGCGATGAGATGCGGGTCGACGCCGACGGCTTCTTCTGGTTCTGCGGCCGCCGCAAACAGATCATCGTCCACGACAGCTCCAACATCTGCCCCCAGGAGGTGGAGGAGGCGCTCTCTGAACATCCGGCCGTGGATCTGGTGGGGGTGATCGGCATCCAGGACCCGGTGCACGGCGAGAACGTGTGGGCCTACGTCACCCTGCGCCCGGACCAGCCCGCCCCCAGCGAAGCCGAACTGATCGCCTTTGCCCGGGCCCGGGTCGGCTACAAGGCGCCGGAGGAGATCCGCGTGCTCGAGGAGCTGCCCCTCACTCCGGTGGGCAAGACCGACCGGCTGGCCCTGCGGCAGCTGGCGGCCGATGCACGGCACGCCTCCTGAGCTTCTCCCCATGGGCCTCTTCTTCGCCGATCCCCTCTTCGAGCGCTTCGCGTTCCGCGCCCTGTCGCACGCCCCCTACGGCGGGGCGGATTTCGGCGAGTGCCTCGTCACGGCGTCGCAGATCACCCCCGGGGATGGGGACAGCTGGTTCCGGGCCTGGAGCGCGACGGCGGATCGGGTGAGCGAGATCGCCGACGCCTGTGCGGCGGCCGGCCACGCGGTGAGTGCCCGGGAGGCCTGGCTGCGGGCCAGCAACTACTACCGCACCGCCTGGCTGCCGCTCTTCGGGGCGCCCGTGGATCCCCGGCTGCTGGAGGCCTTCGACCGGGAGGCCGGGGCGTTCGCCCGGGCGGCCGCCCTGATGACGCCGGCCGTGGAGGCCGTGGAGATCCCCTACGAGGGCACCACCCTCCCCGGCTACTTCCACCGTGCCGATGACTCGGGCCTGCCGCGCCCCACCCTGATCGCCACCAACGGCTACGACGCCACCGTGCACGAGGCGCACTTCGCCCATGCCGTGGCCGCCGTCCGCCGCGGCTACCACTGCCTCACCTTCGACGGCCCCGGCCAGGGCCGGCCCCTCATCCACCAGGGCCTGGTGTTCCGCCCCGACTGGGAGGCCGTGGTGGGCCCGGTGGTCGACTATGCCCTCACCCGCCCGGAGGTGGATCCGCAGCGGATCGCGCTGATCGGCTGGAGTTTCGGCGGCTATCTGGCGCCCCGCGCGGCCAGCGGCGAACACCGCCTGGCGGCCTGCATCGCCGATCCCGGCCAATGGGACCTGCTCGAGGCGCTGCGCACGTTCCTGCCGCTGGACCCGGCCGCGCGTGAGCGGCTGCCCCAGATCACCCCCGCCGATCTCGAGGCCTTCGAGGCCCTGGTCCGCTCCGATCCCTACCTGCACTGGACCTTTCGGCGGGCCCTCTGGGTGCACGGCCTCGATTCCATCGCCGACTACCTCCGCATCGCCGGCGACTACAGCCTCCGGGGGCGCGCCGAGAAGATCCGCTGCCCCACCTTCGTGGCCTGGGCGGAGGCCGATCCGATCGCCCGCTTCGCGGAACAGCTGCATGCCGCGCTGCGCTGTCCCCGCACCCTGGTGCGCTTCACCACCGCCGAGGGCGCTGGCGGCCATTGCGAGGAGACGGCACGCTCCCTGTTCCACCAGCGGGCCTACGACTGGCTGGAGGCGGTGTTCGCGAGCCCCCGCACCTCTGACCCAGGCCGATGACCGAGGAAGCCGCCCTGCTCGACTGGATCGGCAACCGCGGGCGCCGCTGCAGCGTCGGCGAGGTGGCCGCCGGCACCGGCCTGTCCCTGCAGGAGGTCGAGCCGGGGCTGCTGGCCCTGGTGGCCGAAGTGTCCGGCCATCTGCAGGTGGCCGAGGACGGCACCCTGCTGTTCGTCTTCCCCCCCGCGCTTCGGATGCGGCTGCTGGCCCTCAGCGGCCGCCGCCGGCTGCAGGCCCGGCTGCAGGCGACCCTGCGCCTGGCCGCCCGCCTGATCCGGCTCAGCTTCGGGGTGGTGCTGCTGCTGGTCACCACCCTGGTGGTGCTGATCCTGTCGGTGCTGCTGGTCGTGCGGCTGTTCACCAGCGACGACGCCGACGATGCCGGCCTGGCGTTGCTGCAGGGGCTGGCCCAGGTGCCCCTCTCGATCCTGGATCTGCTCGCCTCCGGCCTCCGGGCCCCGGCGCGCCAGGGCTCCGCCTCCGTCACGCCGCAGCAGCTGTGGAGCCTGCTCTGGGACCTGCCCGGTGAAGGCGCTGATCCGGCCTCCCTGGGCTTCCTCAGCGCCGTGTTCTCGATCCTGTTCGGCGATGGCGATCCCAATGCCCGCTTCGAGCCGCAGCGCTGGCGCCGCATCGGCGCCTTCCTGCGCAAGCGCGGTGGCGTGGTGATCGCCGAGGACCTCGCCCCTCTGCTCGATCTGCCCGACTGCCCCTCCGATCCCGACCGCCGCCGGGACCTCGCCGATGCCGCCATGCTGCCGGTGCTGCTGCGCTTCGACGGCCGCCCCGAGGTGAGTGAGGACGGGGACCTGATCTATGGCTTCCCCTCCCTTCCCGCCCGCGCCGCCGGCGGGGATGGGCCGGTGCCGCCCCTGCGCGAGCGGGCCTTTCGCTTCAGCCGGGCCGGAGCCGGGCAAAGGGTCGCCTATGGCGTCGCCGTCGGGGCCCTGCTGGTGCTCTCGCCGTGGCTGCTGGCGATCACCCCCGCCTGGCTGCCCCCGGTGGCCTGGCTGGCGCGCTTCGCCATCGGCTATGCCCTGTTGCTGCTGCTCCTGCCCCTGGCCCGCCTGCCGCTGCAGTACGGGCGCAACCGTGCCATCGCCGCCCGCAATCGCCGCCGCCAGGCCTGGGCCAAGGCGGCCCGCAGCGCCGATCCCCAGCTGAAGCGCCGCCGGGCCGTCGCCCGCCGTCTCGGCGCCACCGAGTCCGGCCGGCCGGCGCCGCGCATCGTCTACGACAGCGGCCGCGATCTGCTGGAGCAGACCATCGACGACCTGGACCGGGGACCCCGGCCGACCGCCTGAGGCCCCATGCGGGTGCCACCACGGCGCAGACCAAGCCGCTGCAGGCGCGCCTCAGCCGAGGTCGTTGATCAGCACGATGCGGTAGCGGGCTTTGCCGGCGCGGAGGTGATCCAGGGCTTCATTGACCCGCGACATCGGGAAGAACTCCGTGGTGGGGGCGATGCCGTGGCGGCAGCTGAACTGCAGCATCTTGTCGGTGGTGGATGGGCTGCCCAGGGGCGAGCCGGAGAGGCTCTTCTGCCCGAGAATCATCGGGAAGGCCGCCAGGGCGATCGGTTCAGGCACGGCCCCCACGGTGTGCAGCCGGCCCTTGGGTTTGAGGGCGGCGATGTAGGTGTTCCAGTCGAGGTTGGCGTTGGTGGTGTTGAGGATGAAGTCGAAGCTGCTTGCCGCCTGGGCCAGTTCTTCGGCGTTGCGGGAGTTCAAGGTGCGATGGGCGCCCAGCTGGAGCGCTTCCTCCCGTTTCGAGTCGCTGGTGGTGAAGGCGGTGACGTCGCATCCCCAGGCCCGCAGAAACTTCAGGGCCATGTGACCCAGCCCGCCGATCCCGATCACCGCCACGCTGTCGGTGGGTTGGATGCCGAGCTCCACGATCGGGTTGAAGACGGTGATGCCGCCGCAGAGCAGCGGGCCGGCCTTCTCGGTGTCGAGACCCTCCGGCAGGGGGGCCACCCACGTCCACTGGGCCCGCACCCGCGTGGCGAAGCCACCGTGCCGCCCGACGATGGTGGCCTCGGCGTTGAGGCAGAGGTTCTGGTTGCCGGAGAGGCACTGATCGCAGGCACCGCAACTGCCGGAGAACCAGCCCAGCCCAACCCGGTCACCGATGCTCAGGCGCTTGGTGTGCTCCCCGAGGGCGACCACCCGCCCGATCACTTCGTGGCCGGGAACAAACGGATAGGCGGTCATGCCCCAGTCGTTGTCGAGCATGGAGAGATCGCTGTGGCAGATGCCGCAGCTCTCGACGGCGATCTCCACCTCCTCGCAGCCCAAGGGGCCTGGGGTGTAGCTGAAGGGCTCAAGCGGTTGCCCGGCGCCGGGGGCGGCGAGGGCCTGGATCGGTGCGGACATGGAAGTTGCCGGGCGGCCGTGCCGAGCCTAGGAAGCCCTGCCCAGCCCATGGCCGCACCCCCATGGCCCCCGCAGGCCTGCCGCCTGAGACAATCCTCCATCGCCTGTGCCCAGCGAAAGACATGAGCGTTCTCGGCAGAGAGGCGATCCTGCAGGCGATCGAAGCGGGCACGATCGGGGTCACCCCCTTCGCCCCCGAGCGGCTGGGCCCCGCCTCCCTCGACCTCACCCTCGCCCGCACCTTCCGCGTCTTCCGCAAGGTGCATCAGGTGATCGAGGTGGGCGAGAACACCGACTACCGCCAGCTCACCGAGAAGATCGAAGTGCCGGAGGGCCAGCACATCCTGATCATGCCGGGCGAGACGGTGCTCGGGATCACCCAGGAGCGGCTGCGCCTCGGCCCCGGCCTCTGCGGCTGGCTGGAGGGCCGCAGCCGTTTCGCGCGGCTGGGCCTGATGGTGCACATCAGCGCCCCCTTCATGGGGCCGGGGATCGACAGCCAGCAGGTGCTGGAGATGAGCAACTTCGGCCCCGCTCCCCTGGCGGTGCATCCCGGCACGGCGATCTGTCAGTTCGTGTTCCAGAAGCTGCAGGGCATCGAGAGCTACGCCGGCCGCTTCGCCGGCCAGACGGAAGACAGCTTCTAAGGGTTCTCGGTGAGCTGCAGCAACAGCCGGGCGTCGGCGCCGGCGGCCACGCTCAGCACGGGGGCGTCCCAGCTGCCGAGTTGGTGGTCCACGCACAGATCCATGGCCCCGGCCAGCACCCCGGCCGTGGAATCCGCCACCTCCCGCAGCAGACGGGAGAAGGAGCGGTTGGCCTCCGCAGCACTCATCACGTCCACCAGCAAGGATCAGAAGTAGTGATGAGCACGACCTTGGCCCGCCTTTGTCGTTGCGGCCTGGCCCCTCAGAAGATCCCCAGCGTCTTCTTCTTGCAGTAACCCGCCCCGATGTTCATCCAGCCCGAGAGGCAGGGCTTGCCGTAGGTGGGCCGCACCTCGTAGTAGATCGGCGAGTTGCAGTGCTGCTTGAGGTCGTTGACATACCCCAGCGGGCATTCGTTCTGGCCCGGCAGCTTGGGAATCCGCTTCTGGGCCAGCGCCGGGTCCGGAGTGAGCAGAGGAACGCTCAGCAGCGGCAGGGCCATGAGCCCGGCGGCCAGGGCGAGGGATGGCTTCGGCACGGGGCGGACTTGCAGTTGATCAACCCTAGGGAGGTTGGGCCGCCGTGATCCGCACGGGTCCGCCGTCGCTGGCGCCATTCGCTTCGCCTGGCCAGGATCGGCGGGAACGTCGATGGCCCGCGCATCGCACCCCGCCCGCGCCGCCGCCGATGCCCCATCCCTCCCTGCCGCCGATCGCCGGCCGTGAAGCCGAGATCCTGGCCCTGGTGCAGCAGAGCGGGCCCGTAGCGCTGCCCCGCACCAACCTGCGGCTCGAGGCGATCACCTCGGCCTTTGCCTGTGCACTGCACATGCACCAGCCCACGATCCCTGCGGGTGCCGATGGCGCGCTGATCTCGCACCTGCAGTACATGCTCGAGCACCCCGGCGAGGGCGACAACCACAACGCCGAACCCTTCGCCCACTGCTACCGGCGCCTGGCCGACCTGATCCCCCAGCTGATCGGCGAGGGCGCCAACCCGCGGATCATGCTCGATTACTCCGGCAATCTGCTTTGGGGGTTCCAGCAGATGGGCCGCGCCGACATCCTCGAGGCGCTCACCGTCCTGGCCTGTGATCCCGCCGTCGTGCCCCATGTGGAGTGGCTCGGCACGTTCTGGAGCCACGCCGTGGCGCCCTCCACGCCGATCCCCGATCTGAAGCTGCAGATCCTGGCCTGGCAGCACCACTTCGCAGCCCTCTTCGGCAGCGAGGCCCTGCAGCGGGTGAAGGGCTTTTCGCCCCCGGAGATGCACCTGCCCAACCACCCCGACACATTGTTCGCCTTCGTGAGCGCCCTGCGGGACTGCGGCTACCGCTGGCTGCTGGTGCAGGAGCACAGCGTCGAGAATCCCGATGGCAGCAGCCTCACCCGGGAGCAGACGCTGCTCCCCAACCGGCTGGTGGCCCGCAGCTCCAGCGGCGAGGAGGTGTCGATCACGGCGCTGATCAAGACCCAGGGCTCCGACACCAAGCTGGTGGGCCAGATGCAGCCCTGTTACGAGGCCCTGGGGCTGGGCCGGCTGCCCCTGGGTGGCACGGCGGTGCCGGCGCTGGTGGCCCAGATCGCCGACGGCGAGAACGGCGGCGTGATGATGAACGAGTTCCCGCCGGCCTTCCTCCAGGCCCACCGGCGCCTGGCGGCCCAGGACGGCGGCGGCAGCGGCGGCACGGTGGCGATCAACGGCAGCGAATATCTCGAGCTGCTCGAAGCGGCCGGGGTGGGCGACGCGGCCTTCCCGGTGATCCAGGCGGTGGGGCAGCACCGGCTGTGGCAGCACATCGGCGCCACCCCCACCCCCCAGACCGTGGAGACGGCCATCACCGGGCTCCAGGCCGGCGACCCCTCCTTCTCGATGGCCGGCGCCTCCTGGACCAATGACCTCAGCTGGGTGGAGGGCTACGCCAACGTGCTGGAGCCCATGAACCTGCTCAGCGCCCGCTTCCACCAGGTGTTCGATCCCCTGGTGGCGGAGGATCCCGCCGTGACGCGCACCCAGCCCTATCAGGAGGCCCTGCTCCACCTGCTGCTGCTGGAAACCAGCTGCTTCCGCTACTGGGGCCAGGGCACCTGGACCGACTACGCCCGTGAGATCCACCGGCGCGGGGAGGCGGCGATCGCGAGGGGGGCCTCAGCCCTGGGCGCCCTCGCCTGAATCCCCTTCCGGGAGCGGAGCCACTTCGGGGAAGTACCGGGCCATGCAGGCATTGCAGACGCCGTGGGAGAACTCGACGTTGTCGTGGCTCTTGATGAAGGACTCCACGGATTCCCAGTAGCCCTGGTCGTTGCGGATGCCCTTGCAGTAGGAGCAGATCGGAATCAGGGTCTCCATCACCTCGATGCGCTGCAGGGCGGCGGCCAGCTGGTCGGAGATCCGTCTCAGTTCCAGTTGCAGCACCACCTGGTGGGCCAGGGTTTCGAGGGAGCGGATCTGCAGGTCACTGAGCTCACGGGGCCGTTGATCGATGACGCACAGCGTGCCGATCTTGGCCCCGCCCGGTGTGCACAGGGGCACCCCCAGATAGAAGACGATGTTGGGTTCGCTGCAGACCAGCGGATTGTCCCGGAAGCGTTCATCCACACGGGCATCCTTCACCACGAGGGTCCGGTCGCCGAGAATCGCGTGGGCACAGAAGGACACATCCCGGCTCGTTTCGCTGGCCGACAGACCCACCCGGGACTTGAACCACTGACGATCCGCATCCACCAGGCTGACCAGGGCGATCGGCACGTCGCAGAGCTGGGCGGCCAGGAAGGTGATGTCGTCGTACGACTGCTCGCTTTCCGTATCCAGGATGCGGTAATCGTTCAGGGCCTCCAGCCGTGCCGCCTCGCGGGGAGCCACGTTCGCGCGCATGGAGAGCCCTTCACCTGCCCAAACGTAGGCAAGGCCTTTCGGGGGCCTGAGGGAGGTTCACATCTCCTTACCCCTCCGGACGCTGCGCACCTGGCCGCAACCGACAGGGGTTCCGACCGGGTAGACAAGGATGGTGCACGTGCTGAGGACTCCTGGCTGGCCCGCTCTCCCGTGTGTTCGGCGGCTTCCCGTGGTCTGAACGCCCCAGCGGCGATCCCGAGGCCGGATGGAGCCGCCAGCGGATTCGCCGCGAGAGCGTGCTGCTGGCCGCCACGATCTTCGCCGTCGCGGGGGTGGCCCTCAGCGCCAACTACTGGAGCGCCACCCGACTGCTGCGCAACCAGGTGCGCGACAGCCTCCACAACCTGGTGAGCATCGCCGCCCGTGAGATGGATCCGACCCTCGTCGCCACCATCACCAGGCCGGAGCAGACGGGTGATCCGGACTATCGCCGCGCCACTGCGCCCCTGCTGAAGCTCCGCAGGCTGGTGCCTGACATCTATTACGCCTACGTCTTCATCGCCACCCCGGACGGGCTCCGCTTCACGCTCGACAGCACGTACTACATCCAGAACCCCGGGGCCCCCGCCAGCCCCGTCAGCGTCGGCGACCTCTACGTCAATCCCTCTGGCGATGCCCTGCGCGCCGCCCGGAGCGGCATGGTCACCGTCAGCACCAGGCCCTACACCGATCACTTCGGGTCCTTCATGAGCGGCTTCGCCCCCATTCGCGACCGCGACGGGGCTCTGGTGGGTTTCGTCGGGATCGACATCTCGCTGGCCCAGCTGCGACGCAAGGAGCTGCCCCTGCAGCTCACCTACCTGCTGGGCCTGATCGGCAGTGCCGGGTTCTCGGTGCTGGCCGCCAACTTCCATCGCCGCTCCCTCAAGGCGAGGGCCCGCGCCTTCCAGGCCATGGCCTCCGCAGAACGGGCCAAGAGCACCTTTCTCGCCACCCTCAGCCACGAGATCCGCACCCCGCTCAACGGCGTCATCGGCATGACAGGACTGGTGCTGGCCACGGAGCTCTCGCCCCAGCAGCGGGAGTGCCTCGACATCGTCCACAGCTCGGGGGAGTCCCTGCTCACCCTGCTCAACGGCATCCTCGACTACACCAAGATCGAGGCCGGCCACCTGGAGCTGGAGCTGGCCCCCTGCCGGCTGCGTCCCCTGCTGGAGGAGACCATCGCCGCCTGCTCCAGCCTCGCCCGGGTCAAGGCGATCGACCTGGCCCTGGTGCTGCCGCCTGAGCTGCCCGAGGCGATCCTCACCGATGCCATCCGCCTGCGCCAGATCCTGCTCAACCTGATCGGCAATGCCATCAAGTTCACCGATGCCGGCAGCGTCGTGGTCTCCGTGGAGGCCGGCGCTCCGGTGGCCGCCGGGGCGAACCTGCCGGAGAACGCGACGATCCTGTTGGCGTTCGCCGTCGCCGACACCGGTGTGGGCATCGCCGCCGACCACCTGGAGCGCCTGTTCCAGCCCTTCTCCCAGCTGGGCGCCACCGCCAACGCCCCCCAGGCCGGCACCGGGCTGGGGCTGGCCATCAGCCGGCAGCTCGTCGTGGCCCTCGGCGGCACGATCCAGGTGGAGAGCACCCCTGGCCGGGGCAGTGTGTTCCGCTTCCGCCTGCCGGTGCAGGTGGTGGAGGCCCCTGCCGCCCCTGCTCCCGCCGCCCCCCGGGTGGCCACTCCCGCTGTGGCGGAGCCGCCGCCGGCGTCCGCCGAACCGTTCGCCGCGCGCCATCCCCTGCGCATCCTGCTGGTGGACGACAGTGCCGTGAACCGGCGGCTCTGCGAGCTCATGCTGCGGCGCCTCGGCTACGAGCCCGATTCCGCCGTCGACGGCCAGGAGGCGCTGGAGCGCCAGCGGCTCCTCGAGCCGGACCTGATCCTGATGGATGTGCAGATGCCCCGGCTCGATGGCCTCGAGGCCACCCGCCGCATCCGTTCCTGCGGCGGACGGTCCGACCGGCCGTGGATCGTGGCACTCACGGCCTTCACCACCGCCGAGGACCGGGAGGCGGCCCTGCAGGCCGGCATGAACGACGTTCTCGCCAAGCCGCTCCGCAGTGAGGCCCTCCTGGCCAGCCTTGTCACCGCCCACGCCCATGCCGGCGGCCGGCGGCCCCCTGTCTAGGCGATCAGCCTCAGGGCAGGGTGAAACCGGAGGTGTTCAGGTGCTTGAGGTCGAGCATGACCACCGTGACCCAGACCAGCAGGGCCAGGCCGGCCAGGGAGCCGATCACCAGCAGCAGGCCGGCGATCACCGACCGGGGGGTATCGCTGTCGTTGGCCACGGGCAGGGGGCGAACTGGGGCCACTGTCCCACGGCCGGACCCGGGCCGCATCCTGCCCTCAGCCGGACGTCTCAAGCCGTCGCCTCGGCTGTTTCTTCGGTGTCGGCCAGCACCAGCCGCAGCAGCACCGGCGCCAGGAAGGTGGTGCCCATCACCATCAGCAGGATCGCCGCCTCCAGCGACGGCCCCAGCACCCCGGTCTGGGTGCCCAGCCCCAGGAAGATCAGGCCCACCTCGCCCCGCGGCATCATCCCCAGCCCCACCGCCAGCCGGTTGGTGGGCCCGCTGCTGCGGTAGCTCCAGCCGGCCGCCACCTTGCTGACCACGGCGGCCGCCAGCAGGAAGCCCGCCATCACCAGGCCCTCGTGGTTGGCCGCATCGAAGGGATTGAGCACCGAGAGGTCCATGCCGCTGCCGATCAGCACGAAGAAGACGGTGGCGAACAGGGCCACCAGGGGCTTCACCGCCTCCTCGATCGCGTGCCGGTGGCGGGAGCCGCTGAGGATCAGGCCGCCGGCGAAGGCCCCCAGGGCCGCCTCCAGCCCGAAGGCCTGGGCGGCGAAGCAGGCCAGCGACATCACCAGGAAGGCCGCCACCACCACCTCGCCCGGGGCCTTGAGGCGATCGAGCAGCCCGTCGAAGGGAGGCGCGGCGGTGCGGCTGAGGAACAGGGCCACCACCACGAACACCGCGGCCGCGGCGATCAACTTCAGGATCGGGCCGAGGCTGAAGCCTTCGCCGCCGGCCAGGGCCACCACCACGGCCAGGATCACGATGCCGAGGATGTCGTCGAGCACGGCGGCGCCGATCACCGTCTGCCCCTCCCGGGTGCGCAGGAACTTCAGCTCCCCGAGCACGCTGGCGGTGATGCCGATGCTGGTGGCGGTCATGGCGGCACCGGCGAAGATCGCCGGCAGCAGCGGCACGCCGAACAGGAACTGCAGGCCGAAGGTGCCCAGGGCGAAGGGCAGCACCACCCCGGTGAGGGCCACCGTGATCGCCTGGCCCCCCACGGCCATGAGCTCGTCGAGTTCGCTTTCCAGGCCGGTGAGGAACAGCAGGGCCAGCAGGCCGATCTTCGCCACCGCCTGCAGATTGCTGAAGCCGTGGTCGTAGATCTCCTGCACCTGGTCGGGGCCCACGTGGGCGAGGGCGGCGATCGTGCCCTCGGCGAGGGCGTTGAGCTGGGCCCCCAGTTCCGGCGCCAGGATCAGGTGCAGCCCCGATACGCCGATCAGCACGCCCGCCACCAGCTCGCCAAGGATGGCCGGCAGGCGGAAGCGCACCATCAGCTCCGCCAGGGCCCGGGCGGCGAAGAGGATGACGATGAAGCGGCCCACCTCGATCAGGGTCTCGGCCGCCTCGATCTGGTGGCCTCCGGTCGCGAGCAGCAGGGTGGGAGCGTCCATGGCGGACCGGCAAAGGCGATGCCGAAATCCTTTCATCCCTGCACAGGCCGCGGGCCCGGGATCAGCGGACCGGGATCGCGGGCGCCGGTGGCACCCCCCGGCAGACTGAAGGACCAGCCGTCTCCGCCGCCCGCATCGATGGCCAGGTTCAGCCGCACCCCGCGACCGCCCCAGGGCGGGCCGCCGGTCCCCCTGGGGGTGGTCGTCGCCATCGGCCTGCTGCTGGCGGGACTGCCGCTGCTGCTGCTAAACCAACAGCACTCGGGTGATCCGTTCAAGATCCGCCGCGAACTGCGCAAGTTCTGAGGCCGCCGCCCCGTGACCCTGCCCTGCCGCCGCCGCTGGTTCCTGCTCCTGCTGGGGAGCCTGCTCGCCACGATCCTGCTGGCCACCGTTGCCGCCATGGCCGGCGGGGCCCAGTCCGCCGATCCGCTGCCCTCCTGGAATCCGGGGGCGGCCCGGGACGGCATCGTCCGCTTCGTCCGCCAGACCACGGACCCCGCCAGCCCAGCCTTCGTGCCGCCCGCCGAGCGCATCGCCACCTTCGACCAGGACGGCACCCTCTGGGTGGAGCAGCCGGTCTACCCGCAGGTCCGCTTCATCCTTGAGAAGGTGCCCGGGGCGGTGACCACCCGCCAGGAACTGGAGCGGCTGGCCGCCACCGCCCTCAGCGGCATGCCCTTGGACACCTTCAAGGCCGATGTGCGCCAGTGGCTGGCCACGGCCCGCCATCCCCGCTGGCAGCGCCCCTACACCGAGCTCACCTACCAGCCGATGCAGGAGCTGCTCCGCTACCTGCGCGCCCATGGCTTCAAGACCTACATCGTCACCGGCGGTGGTCAGGACTTCGTGCGCGTCTTCGCCGAGGAGGTCTATGGCATCCCGCCCGAGCAGGTGATCGGCAGCGCCGGCGCCACCCGTTACGGCTACGACGCCCAGGGCCGGCCCTTTCTGACCAAGGAGCCCCGGCTGCTGCTCAACGACAACGACGCCGGCAAGCCGGAGGGCATCCAGCTGATGATCGGCCGACGGCCCATCGCCGCCTTCGGCAACTCCACCGGCGACCGGCAGATGCTGGAGTACACCAAGGCCGGTGATGGCGCGCGTCTGTCGATGCTGGTGCTGCACGATGACGCCCGCCGCGAGTATGCCTACGGCCCGGCCCTGGGGCTGCCGGACAGCCGGGTGGGGCCGTTCACCCAGGGGCTGTACGACGAAGCGCGCCGGCAGGGCTGGATCGTGATCAGCATGAAGAACGATTGGGGGCGCCTGTTCGCCTTTGAGCCTTGAAGGCTGCCCCGCCCGCGGTGGCCGGCTTCGGCCGATAGCCTCCGGCGCCCGATGCGTTCTAGGGTCGTTGTCTCTTCATCCTTCACCATGAAAGTCCTGGCCCTCTCCCTGCTGGGCGCTTCGCTCGTCGTCGCTGTCGGCCCAGCGGCCCAGGCCCAGCAGCGCTGCACCTTCCTGCAGCCGATTGGTGGCGATGGCACCACCCCGATCGTCTCCAAGCGGGTCGGGGCCGCCAAGCTGATCGGCAAGGAGAACTGGAACACGGACTTCATCGTCAACCAGCCCTACAGCAGCTTCAAGTTCTTCTTCACGGCCAATTCCTCCGACGCCAATGCCAAATATCCGGTGAGTGGCTTTATGAAGTTCAGCGACGGCAGCAATCTGCAGGTGATCAACGAAGTCATGAACCCGCCCATGGGCACCGGACGCATGTTCGGCCCCTTCCCCGCCATTCCGGGCAAGCAGGCCAGCCAGATGAACTTCAAGGTGGGAGCCAGCAGCGATCCCGGCGCCCTGGGCTTCAGCTACCGGATCTCGGTTCAGGGCTGCCAGTAGGCCCACGCCGATGCTGCTGCCCCTGCTGCTGGCCCTCTCACCGGCACCCGGTCCGGTGATCACCAACGGCCCTGTGGTGGCCGTGCTGGAGAACCGTCGCCAGCCCAGGCCCGATGGCATGGATGAGGTCCAGCCCGTGGCCACCGTGCGGGTGGACGGGAAGGTGGTGGGTCAGTTGATGGGGGCGCTGCGGATCGGCCCCGGCAGCATCGATTCGGTGCTGCAGGTGGTGGAGATGGATCCCTCCAATCCCTACCCGGAGGTGCTGCTTTCCTCGTTCACGGGCGGCGCCCACTGCTGCAACGACACCCGGGTGCTCACGAGCAGCCCTGACGGCCGCCGCTGGTTTGAGGTGCGCCGCGATCCGGTGAACGGTGGCCCTAATGGCGCCAGCGACCCGCTGGGCAACGGCCGCTACCTGCTGGTGGACGTGGACAACCGCTTTCTCTACCAGTTCGCCAGCTACGCCGGCAGCAGCGCCCCCAGCCAGATCTGGCAGCTGGACGGCCCCCGCTTCGTCGACATCAGCCATCGCCGCCAGATGCTGCCGCTGCATCGCCGCCGGCTGCAGGAGATGGAGAGCTGGTTCCGCCAGCCGGCCGATGAGCGCCCCGAGGCCAACGGTTTCCTGGCCGCCTGGGTGGCCACCAAGGCGCTGGTGGGGGAGTTCGACAGCGGCTGGAAACGGATGCTGGGCCTCTACGACCGGAGCTCCGACTGGGGGCTGACCTCCTGTGAGGCGGGCTACAACGCCAAGGGCGACTGCCGGCGGCCGGAGAAGCGCTATGCCAGCTATCCCGACGCGCTGCGGGCTTTCCTGGGACGCACCGGTTACCTGCCGGCGGCGCCCTGATTCAACCCAGAAAGGTCATGGTCAGGCTCACCAGGGCCAGGCCGGTGAGGCCGGTGGCGGTCAGCAGTCCGATGGATCGGTGCACGGGGATCTCCCTCATGGGCAAAATCTAGAGCAATCCTTAAGACGCGCAATCGCTCCGCCCGGGGCCGCAGCAATCCGTCATGGAGCCGGGCCTCGCGGTCGCCGTCCCGGCCCTGCCAGGCTGACCGCCCCGGCGACGCACCATGGCGCGCGGCCCCACCATCGCCCTGGCCCTGGAGGGCCAGTTGCGCCTCGATGACCAGCCCGTGCTGCACCGGGCCGTGGCGCTGGCGCGCCAGAGCGGCGGGCGCCTGCTGGTGCTGGCCTGCCGGCCGCAGGGTCAGCGGCTGCGGGGGCCCCACCAGCGGCGCCTGGAGGCCCAGGCCCTCACCTCTTTGCACGCCCGCCTGGCGGCGGCGGGGATCCCCCTGCTGGCCTTCCCGCAGCACACCACGGCGGCCGCCCTCGCCGAGCTCCGCCCCCTGGTGCAGCCCGAGGCGGTGCTGCACGCCCAGGAGAGCCGCCTGTTCAACACCTGGCCGGTGGCGGCCGAGCGCTTCCCGCGGGTGTTCAGCCAGTTCCGCCGAGCCCTGGAATGCTCTCCGGAGCCGCCCCTGCCCCCACCGGATCTCGCCGGCCTGGGGGACCGCTGGGACGAGCTCCCCCGCGCCTGGCTGGAATCGCCCGCTCCCCCACCGGCCTCCGCTGGCCCCGATCCCCGCAGCGCCTTCCCCTTTCCCGGTGATGAACCCACGGCCCTGGCCCGGCTACAGCACTACCTGTTCGGCTCCAGCGGGCTGCGCGATTACAAGCTCACCCGCAACGGGCTGGTGGGGACGGAGTTCTCCGCCAAGTTCTCCCCTTTTCTGGGGGTGGGCTCGCTGTCGGTGCGGCGGATCTGGCGGGAGGTGCTCCGTTATCAGGAGCTCCACGGCGCCGACGAGGGTTCCGAATGGATGCAACAGGAGTTGCTGTGGCGGGAGTTCTTCCTCTGGTCGGAGCAGCGCCACGGGGACGCCTTCCACGCCCCTGGCGGTCTCCAGAACCGTCCGCCTGCCGCGCCGGCCGGTCCGCAGGAGGCCAGGGAGCGCTTCGCCCGCTGGACCCGAGGGGATAGCGGCCATCCCCTGATCGATGCCCAGCTGCGCGAACTGCTCACCACCGGCTACCTCTCCAACCGCGGCCGCCAGTGGGTGGCCTCCCACTTCGTCAACGAGCTCCAGCTGCCCTGGACCTGGGGGGCCCGCTTCTTCGAGTGGGCCCTGATTGACGCCCACCCGGCCCTGAACACGGGCAACTGGGCCTACCTGGCCGGTGTCGGCTCCGACCCGCGCAGCTTCGGCGGCAGCCCCCGCCGCTTCGATCTGGAACGCCAGGTGCGCCTCTACGACCCCGAGCAGACCCACCGCCGGCTCTGGGCCGCCCCGGCGCCCCTCCCCTTGTGACCCTCCCCCTGTGGCCCTGACCCTGATCCTGGGCGACCAGCTTCATCCCGACTGGACGCGACCCTCTCCCCTGCAGCTCGCCCCCGGCTCCCGGGTGCTGATGGTCGAGGACCTGGCCGTGGCCTCCACCTGGCGGTACCACCGCCTGCGGCTGCTGCACACCTTCGTGGCGATGCGCAGCTTCCGCGACGCGCTGCTGGAGCGCGGTGTGGCGGTTCGCTACTGGGAGCTGCCGGAGTCGGAGGGGGTGTCCTTCTGGCAGCGTCTGGGGGCTGAGCTGAACGGCGGCCGCGAGCCCCGGGGCCGCGAACTGGAGGGCCGCGAACTTCAGGTGGCCGAGGTCGCCGACCGCAGCTTCGAGGCCCGGCTGCAGCGCTTCTGCGCTGAGCAGGGCGTGCGTCTCAGCGTGCTGCCCTCGCCGGCGTTCCTGGAATCGGTGGCCGAAAGCCGGAGCTGGTTCGAGGGCCGCCGGCGCCCGTTCATGAAGACTTTCTATGAGCGCCAGCGGCGCCGTCTCGGCCTGCTGCTGGAGCCCGATGGTTCCCCCACCGGCGGCCGCTGGAGCTTCGACACCGAAAACCGCCGCAAGCTGCCCAAGGGCTATGTGGAGCCCCCCCTGCCGGCGCTGGCGGCCAGCCCCCACGAGCCGGAGGTGCGCGCCCTGATCGAGCGCCATTTCCCCGACCACCCCGGCGCGCTGGGGCCCCTGTGGATCCCCTTCGATCAGGCCGGCGCCGAGACCTGGCTGCGGTGCTTCCTGGCGGAGCGCCTCGATGGCTTCGGGCCGTTCGAGGACGCCCTCAGCCGTCACCACGCCACCCTGCACCACTCCCTGCTCTCGCCCCTGCTCAACATCGGCCTGCTCACCCCCGCGGCGGTGGTCGCGGCCACCCTGGAGCACGCGGCGGCACGGCAGGAGCGCGGCCAGCCCGTGCCGATCGCCTCGTTGGAGGGTTTCCTGCGCCAAGTGATCGGCTGGCGGGAGTTCGTGCGCGGCATCGACCGGGTGCACGGCGAGCGCCAGGCCGCCGCCAACTTCTGGAAGCACCAGCGCCGGCTGGCCCCCTGCTGGGACGACGGCAGCAGCGGCCTGCCCCCCCTGGATGCGGCGATCGAGCGGGTGAACCGCCTGGGCTACAACCACCACATCGAGCGGCTGATGGTGGTCAGCAACCTGATGCTGCTTTGTGAGATCCACCCCGGCGAGGTGCACCGCTGGTTCATGGAGCGATACCTGGATTCCTATGAGTGGGTGATGGGCCCGAACGTCTACGGCATGGGCCAGATGAGCGACGGCGGCCTGTTTGCCACCAAGCCCTACATCGGCGGCTCCAACTACATCCTCAAGATGGGCGATTACAGGAAGGGCCCCTGGTGCGAGGTCTGGGACGGCCTCTACTG
The DNA here is from genome assembly GCF_024345635.1 of Cyanobium sp. Lug-B. Lineage (NCBI taxonomy): Bacteria > Bacillati > Cyanobacteriota > Cyanophyceae > Synechococcales > Prochlorococcaceae > Cyanobium > Cyanobium sp. Lug-B. The sequence goes on along the minus strand of NZ_JAGQBM010000010.1, from coordinate 33,841 downwards.
GCGCTTCATCGACCGCCACCGCGCCTTCTTCCAGGCCAATCCCCGCCTTTCGATGATGGTACGGATATTGGAGAAGCTGGACCCCAAGCGACGCGAGGCCTTGGAGGCCGCCGCCGAAGGGTTCCTGGCGCGGGCCACCCGCTAAGGGGCCTTGGGAACGACGACGCGGGGGGGCAGGTTCAGGTGGCGGATGCGCTGGGCGAAGCCCCGGTCGTCGAAGGAGGCGAGCGTGTCGCAGCCACGGCAGCTCGCGTGGTGGAGGGCATCGGCGAAGTCGAGCCCGGCGCGCAGCCCGGCGACGGCCTGCTCGAGGGCCGGGCGATCTTCCGTGGTCAGGCCAGGGTGGGCCAGCAGGTGGTCGAACACCAGCAGCACCTGCTCAGCCGCGAAGCCGTAGTAGCCCCGCAGCACCCACTCCAGCTCCAGGGCCACGGTCTTGGGCAGGAACAGGGGCTGCCCCGATTCGATCAGCTGCCGTGCTGCCTGGCGCTGGCGTTCAGTGGCGGCATCGGCCCCGTCTTCGGCGACGAAGTAGCGAGCCAGCACGTTGGTGTCGAGGCCGATCACGGCGCCAGCAGGCTGGCCGGGTCGAAGTCAGCCGGCACAGGAGGACGAGCGCTCCTGAGCAGGCCGAAGCCGCTGGTCGGCAGCGGTTGCTCCGGCTTGCAGGAGCGCACTTCGATGTGATCGCCCACCAGCTGGAAGCTGACCCGACCGCCTCGGGCCAGGCCGAGCTGCTGCCGCAGGGCCTTGGGGATGGTGACCTGTCCCTTGCTGGTGATCGAGCTGGTGGCGGCGTCTTCGGCTGGCATCGACACAGCCTCACGACGCAGGGTCTTACCTGGTAAGGATACGTCGATCAGTGCGGATCGACGAGCATGGTCCCGCCCTGACCCGCTCCCTTTCCGTGACCGCCTCCGCCGCCGACGCTGCCCCCCGGCCGCCCGCCCCCGCCTTGCTGCTGGAGCGCCTGGCGGCGGTGGAGGGCATGGGGCCCGGCCGGCGGCGGCTGGTGCTGCTGCTCAGCCAGCTGGGCGACTTCGACAGCCTCGAGTACGCCCAGGCTTTGGTGCCGGTGCTGCCGCAGCTGGAGGCCGCCGGCATCGCCGTGCTGGCGATCGGCATCGGCGACGCGGCGGGCCGCGAACGCTTCTGCGCCTTCACCGGCTTCCCGAGCGAGAGGCTGCTGGTGGATGCCGCGCCGGATCTGCATCGGGACCTGGGGCTCTACGAGGGCCTGAAGCAGGCGGGCGGGCCCTGGCCCAACCTGCTGCTGATGTGCGCCGGCCTCGGCTCCCCCGGCACCCTGGCCGAGGTGCTGCGCGGCTACACCGGCGATCGCAGCGCCCCCCAGCGCATCGCCGACGACGAGACGATCCAGGCGGGCCCCTTGCCGCCGATCAAGGGGTCGTTCTTCGCACGGGCCGGCGGCCGCGGCTTCCAGCGCCCCTTCGAGCTGGCCACCGTGCGGCTGCGCAACATGGCCGAAGTGCTGGGCCACTGGCGCACCTACGTCCCCTGCGACGATTTCCTCACCCAGCGCGGCGGCACCTATCTGCTGGAGGCCGACGACACCCTGCTTTACAGCCACCGCGACCCCGGCATCCTCGGCTTCTCGGCCACCATGGCCCGGCCCCTGAGCTTCCTGGAGCCGTTTCTGGGTTGATGCCCCTGGAGGCGCCGGCGCCGCAGCGTCTCCCCGGTCGTCTGCGCCACCTGGGTCTCCTCAGTCAGCCCGACACCCTGCTGGAGCCCATGGCGCCCGATCAGCTCGCCGACTGGGAAGCAACCTCCGTGATTCCGGCGTCAGCCCTGCCGTAAGCAGCCCATCCGCCTACCTGCTCGACAGCCACGCCCTGCTCTGGTGGTGGTTCGATCCGGAGCGGCTCTCCGGTGCTGTCCAGGCGCTTCTGGTCGACCCCACCAGCCGAATTCTGGTCAGTGCCGCATCGGTCTGGGAGCTCAGCCTCAAGCACCATCAGGCCAAACTCCCCGAGCTGGAGCAGGCCATGGATGATCTCCCTGGCCTGCTCCAGGCCGATGGCTTCCAGCCCCTGCCGATCTCCCTGGCCCATGGCCTCAGGGCCGGCGGCTACAGCCAGCCCCGCCGCGATCCCTTGGGCCGGATGCTGGCGGCCCAGGCCGAACTGGAGCGGCTGATGCTGCTCACCGCTGATCCGCAGCTGTCCGCCTTCCCGTGCCAGACGTTCTGGTAGACGGCAAGGCCAGCCCGCACTACGGCGTCTCCAGCAGGGGCCGTAGAGCTTCCACCGGCCCGCGCCCGGGCTCGAACAGGGGGCTATCGCCCTCGATCACCCGGCCGTCTGTCAGGACGATCCGGAAGAGGCCATCCCCCATGGAATCCACCGCGGTGAAGTGGTGAGTCCGTTCGCCGAGGATCGGTAGAAACCGGGCGAACCACTCCATGGTGGCCTTGATACGGCGGGCAGCCCGCTCGTTGTCCTCGAAGAAGCCCCCGTAGGGCAGCCGCAAAAACAGGCTGCCCCAGGGCTCACGGCGCTGGTAGTGGAAGGCACCGCTGTGCATGCCGTGGCCCCAGAAGCCCACGCTGAACGTGCCGAGGGGAGCCTCACTCAGAAACGCGTCGACCGTGTACTGGAACTGGTCGGGCGGCTCCAGCGCCTGGGCCGTCCCGAACAGGGTCTGCCCCTGCCAGTGCAGCGGCCGATCGGGAGGCAACAGGCTCAGGGGGAAGGGGCCACCGATCCGCTCGGCGTAGTGGGTCAGAAGGCTGTCGAGCGTGGGCTCCATCGGTGGGTCTGCGGCGGGATCCATCCTCACCAGCACGGCCGGATCGAGGCCGGTTTCCCTGCGAAGGACCAGAGGCGATCGCAGGCCGTCGCCGTCACAGCACCCCCAGCCCCGCCTTCAACCCCTCGGTGACAGCCGCCAGAAAGGGCAGATCCAGCGTGTCGACCGTGTCGCTCATCCGGTGGTAGTGCGGGTTGCGCAGAAAGGAGGTGTCGGTGACCATCAACGCGTCGTAGCCCGCATCCCAGAAGGGGCTGTGGTCGCTGAGACGCACATCGGGCAGCGAGCGGCCGGCATCGGGCACCGGCAGCACCTTGGTGAGCACGTGCTTCCCCATGCGGCTGGCCAGGCCCGGCAACAGCGCGGCGGCGCCCAGATTGCCCACCACGGCGATGAAGTCGCCCCGGTCGCCGTAGATGGCCCGCATCGCCGGATGGGGATAGCTCTGGGTGGCGGCGGTGTAGGCGAGCATCTCCAGGCTCACCATCAGTTTCAGCTTCTGGCCTCTGGCCTTGAGCTCACCGGCCAGGGCCGTGCTGCCGACCATGCCCCATTCCTCCTGGTCGAAGGCCACGATCCACACCGGTCTCCGGGGCGGCTCGGTGGCCCAGTGCCGGGCCAGCTCGATCAGGGCCGCCAGGCCGGAGGCGTTGTCGTCGGCGCCGATCGAGTGCAGGGGGCCGTCGTAGTGGGCCGCCACCAGCAGGGGATCAAGCTCCGGGCGCTGGCCGGGGAGCCGCAGGATCAGGTTGGTGCCCGCATCGATGCCCTCCCGGAAGTGGTGCTCCTGCACCGGCCCCAGGGCGCCGAGCTGTTCGATCAGGTAGGCGCGCACCGCCATCAGGCCCATGGGATCCCAGCGGGCGTGGCGGGGGCGGGCCAGCTGCTGCAGATGTTCCAGCAGGGGCGCGGGGTCGGGAGCGGGGTGATCGATGGCGAGGCAGTCGATGGGGCACGAAGCTTAATCGCTTGACACCTGCACTGCAAGTGTGCATAATTAGGGGATGGTCAAGGTCTCCGCTCCCGCTGATGCGCTCTACGGCCTCGAGGACCTCCTCGTTGCTGCCGGCGACCTGCTGGGTGAGGAGATCTCGCCGCGCACCGTGCGTCTCTATGCCACCCAGGGGCTGATCGATCGCCCCGGCAAGGAGGGGCGCAGCGCGGTGTACGGCCACCGGCACCTGCTGCAACTGGTGCTGGTGCGCGCCCTGGCCCGGCGCGGCCTGAGCCTCTCCGCCATTGCTCCTTTCTGCGTTCTGGCCGACGCCGATCTGGAGCAGCAGCTGGAGCAGCTCGATGGCGAGGGGGCGGCGGCCACCGCCCCCTCCGTCGCCACCGGCAACGAGGCCCTGCGGTACCTGCGTGATCTTTCGGAGCCGGCCGACGACGCTGATGCTGCGGCAGGCGAATCTCCGTCCTTCGCACGAAAAGCCGCGGTCATGGGCTCCGTCCTTGGGATGCTCAACAAACCCCTGTCCTCCCGCTCCCGTTCCGACCGCACCCCCACCGGATCCCGCTCCAGCGACAACGGCAGCCGCTGGCTGCGTTTCACCCTCGCCCCCGGCATCGAAGTCCACGTCCGCGACTCCGTGTTGCCTCCTCCTGCCGGCCCTCGGCGCCAGCAATGGCTCCAGCACCTCCTGGACCGCCTCAACGCCCTGCTCGACGACGCCTCCCGCTGAACCCGTTCCCCCCTCCCACCGCTACCCCCCACCATGACCCGTCCCACCCTGCGCTTCCGGCCCCTGCGGCCGGCGGTGGCCTCCGATCGCCCCTCGTTCCTCGATCTGCTGCTCACGATCACCCCACCGCCGGCGGCCGCCGATGCCACCCGCCGCGAGCGGCCGCCGTTCAACCTGGCCCTGGTGATCGACCGCTCCGGCTCGATGGGCGGCACCAAGCTCAGCTGTGCCCGCAAGGCGGCCCGCTTCCTGGCCGGGGAACTCACCGGCCGCGACCGCCTCGCCATCGTCAGCTTTGACGACGAGGTGCAGATCGTGGTGCCCTCGAGCCCTGTGGCCGATCCCCAGCCCTTCATCGCCGCGATCAACACGATCCACAGCGGTGGCTGCACCGCCCTCTTCGATGGCTGGCGGGCGGGAGCCACCCAGGTGGCGGAGCATCTGGACCCCGCGGCGATGAACCGGGTGCTGCTGCTCTCCGATGGCCAGGCCAACGAGGGTCTCACCAACCAGGACCAGATCGCCACCAAGGTGGCGGGCCTCACCCAGCGGGGCATCAGCACCAGTGCCTTCGGCTTGGGCGACGACTTCGACGAGGACCTGATGGGGGCCATGGCCGCCGCGGGCGACGGCACCCTCGCCCACATCGAAACCCCCAGCCAGCTGGCGGATCTCTACGCCTCCGAGCTCCAGGGACTGACCAGCACCTTCGGGCGGCGGGTGAGCCTTGGCCTGCGGGGCAAGCACGGTGCGGAAGTGGTCGATCTCATCAACGACCTGACGCCCACCGGCGCTGGCAACCACCAGCTCCCCAACCTGCGCGCCGGCCAGGAGCTCAACGTGGGCCTGCAGCTGGAGCTGCCTGCCTGGATCCCGAATCAGGAGATCCTCAGCGTGCGGCTGGCCTGGGAGTCCCCCGGCAGCGGCGACCGCCAGAGCCTGATCGAGCACTTGCACCTGCCGGTGATGGCCTCCGATGAGATCCAGCAGCTGGATCCCGATGGGGCAGTGGCCGAGCAACTGGCATTGCTGCGGTCCAACCGGGAGCGCAGACGCGTCATCGCCGAACTTGATCGCGGCGACGTCGGCAGCGCCAGCGCCAGCCTGGGCAAGCTGTTCGGCGACCTCTCGGCGATGCCTGCCACCCCGAGGCTCAGCCGGGAACTCGACCTTCTCAGCGAGAAGCTGGCTTTGCTCAAGAGCGACCCGAAGCGCAGCCGCAAGAACCTGCGCCGGGAATCGCAGCGCTCCAGCCTCAACGTGTGGGAGAGCGACGATGAGCAGACCTGAGGTGGTGGCGATCGGGGATGTGCACGGCTGCGCCTCCCTGCTGGAGCAGGAACTCGCCCCACACCTGGATTCCGGCGCGGAGCTGATCTTCCTCGGCGACCTGATCGATCGGGCCCCCGAAGCCGATGGCGACCGTCGGGTGCTGGAGCGGGTGTGGCAGCTGCAGGAGAACCCCGCCGCCTACGGCCTGTCGGCGGTGACGGTGCTGCGGGGCAACCACGAGCAGATGCTGTTGAAGGCGATGGCACCGCGAGCGCCGGATGAGGACGTGGAGTTGTGGCTGTGCAACGGCGCCAACCCCGACCTGCTGCCCCTGGCCCGCGAGCGCCAGACCTGGTTCGAGCAGCTGCCCTACACGGCGGTCCGCGGCCGCTATCTGTTCGTCCATGCGGGCGTGCGCCCCGACATCCGCCTGGAGCACCAGGCCACAGACGATCTGATCTGGATCCGGAAGCCGTTTCTGAGCCGGCCCCATGGGTTGCCGTACACCGTGGTGCATGGACATACCTTTCGCCATGACTTCAAGGTGACCCGGTTGCCTCACCGGATTGGGATTGATACGGGGGCTTATTTGAGTGGGGTGTTGACGTGTCTGGCTCTGAACCCAGACTCTGAATGACATTTATGATATAGTAGTAATGAGCCCGATGAATTGGCGGCCTCAGTCGCAAAGCTTCTCTGAATCAAGTAAAATCCATATTTCTCAAGGCAAATTCTAGTCCAACTTTTTCTTCGTTCTCCATGACCGTTGATCTCAGTCTGATCACAAAAGTTCGCTACATCAAGCTTGGCAACAAAGGCGATCGAGAGTCGGATTGCATTGCGAAGAACCTTTGCTATATTGGGTTTTGCTCGTCGGACCCAGATTGCTTTCAGCTGATACTAGAAGCTCTGCGACCCAGTAACAATGAGACCAAGAAAGAGGCTTGGAAGAGGGTAAGGCAATTCCATAAAGATAGAGTGTCGGGGACTCCCCAAAAGTGCGAATCGGAAGCGACTAAGCAAGTAAACCAATTGAGAGAATTTTTTGAATCTGGAGAGAAAACACTTTGGGTGACTTTTCACGCGCGCAAGCTCTACTACGCAGTTCTTGATCCCGCTATTCAGCCGAGACGATCTGAGGAAGATGGCGGTAGTTATCGCTCAGTGGTCGACCAGTGGCGCTGTGTCGATATCGAAGGCAACGAGCTGTTGGAAGATAAGCTTTCTGGCCGAATAACTCAAACGAAGTCTTTTCGGGGCACTTCTTGTGCCGTCAAGGATGATGTAATGGATTATCTTAAAAGGAAGATCGGTTGTCAGCCGCACTCCTATCGGCTCGTGATTGACAACGCAATGGCGGCCCTTCAAAACGGTCTCTCCTCCGCCATCAAATCTCTTACGCCTGGCGACTTTGAGCTCCTTGTCGAACTCATCTTTTCGCGAACGCTTCGACGGATCAGCACAACTGGAAAGGTTCTGGAGTTCATTGATATTGCTTTTGAGAATCCCTTGAACGGAGACTTGGTAAGCGTTCAGGTTAAAGCGAGAACCAATCCAAGGGAGTTTAAGCGATACATGCAATCTGCTGATCGTGGTGTCTATGATGCCTTTTATTGGGTCTTCCATTCTTCTGGAAGTACTACCTTGGATGATTTTTATCGTGAGCTTGAGCCTGACGATTCCACTACCACCATTCTTGACATATCTAGAATTGCCTCCATGGCAATTGAGGCAGGCCTTGTCTCCTGGGTCATCGACAAAGCTGGCTGATCTAATCACATCTCGCGTTTATGACCTCTCGCCTGATCACCCCCAGCCAGCTCGCCCTCTTCAGCCGCAGCCCCCGGATCGGTGCCTGGTGGGAGGAGCTCAAGGCCAGAGGCCTGTTCACAGGCGAACAACCACCCCCCTCCTCCCTTGATGAGCAACTGTTCGCCGATGGCCTGCGCCTGGAGCAGGTGTTGCTCAACCAACTGGAAGCCGAGGGCTATCGCATCGCCCGCCTCTCGGGCCATCAACGTGAGGCCGATTACGCCGCCACCAGGGCCGCCATGGCCGATGGCTTCGACTTCATCCACCAGGCCTCGTTGAACAACGGAGAGATCCGCGGCTCGGCCGATGTCCTGCGCAGGATTCCCCAGCCCTCCGATCTCGGCGACTGGAGCTATATCCCGATCGAATGCAAGTTGGCCAGCAAGCCTCGCACCACCTTCCTGGTCCAGGCCTGTGCCTATTGCGAACTGCTCACTCCCCTGCTGGGACACCGGCCCGATCGCTTCGAGCTGTTTCTCGGTGGTGGCCGCTTCCAGTCTTTCGACACCGATCGTTTCTGGGCCTGGTACCAACAGCTCCGCAACCGCTACCGCGCTTTCCGCGCCGCCTTCGATCCCGCCTCACCGCCGGAGGATGAACCCGGTGATCACGGCAGCTGGGGCGCCTTCATCGAGGAGCGCCTGGCCGCCGAGCGGGATCTGGTGCTGGTGGCCAACCTGCGCCAGAGCCAGCGCCTCAAGCTCAAGGCCGCCGGCATCCACACGATCGAGCAACTGAGCGCTCTGCCTCCAGGCACCACCATTCCTGGCCTGGCCCATGAGGCGCTCCATGAACTGCAGCAACAGGCCGAACTGCAGCTCACCCCCGCCGATGCCGCCGGCAGACCGGCCTATCGGGTGCGGCCCCTGAGGCCGGGCAAGGGTCTGTCCGCCCTGCCCGCTGCCGACCATGGCGACATCTGGTTTGACATGGAGGGGGTGCACGATGCCGTCGCCGCCAGGAAGCTCGAATACCTCTTTGGTGCCTGCTATCGCGATGAACCCGGCGGCGCACCCCAGTTCAAAGCCTGGTGGGCCCACTCCCCACTGCAGGAAAAGAAGGCCTTCGAGGGATGGGTTGATTGGGTGGAGGACCGCCGTCGTCAGTTTCCTGGCCTGCGCATCTACCACTACGCCAGCTACGAAAAGACGGCCATGCGCCGGCTGGCCCAGCAGCACTCCACCCGGGAGGCGGTGATCGATGAATGGCTGCGCTCAGGGCTCCTGGTGGATCTGCTGCCGGTGGTCACCAACGCGATCGTGCTGGGTGAGGAGAGCTACTCGATCAAGAAGGTGGAGCACCTCTACATGGAGGCTCGCTCTGCGGATGTCACCAATGCCGGGGATTCGGTGGTGGCTTACACCAACTGGCAGGCATCGGGTGAACCTCCCCTGCCGGGCCCAGCCCCTGAGGCCAGCCCGCAGCTGCAGGCGATCGAGGACTACAACCGGGAGGACTGTGAATCCACCGTCTACCTCCATGACTGGCTGCTCCAGCTGCGCTCCGACCAGGGCCTGCCCGAGCAACCCCTCCAGCTGGAAGAGGCAGAAAGGCCCGAGAAAGAACCCTGGCCCCTGGAGGCCCTTGCCGCAGAGCTGATCGCCGAGCTGCCGGAAACGCTCCAGAGCGATCCCGCCGCCGATGCACCAGAAGCAGTGCTTCAGGAGCAGGAGCAACGCGGGCCCCGAGGCTTGAGCTGGCGGGTGCAGCGGCTGTTGGCCCAGTTGCTCCCCTTTCACCACCGGGAAGCCAAGGTGGCCTGGTGGGCGTACTTCGATCGCAGGCAGAAAGCGCTGGAGTCCCCAGGGGATCTGGAGAGCGACGGCGAGGCCATCGAAGGGGCCGTGTGGGAATCGATGGAGAGCCGCTCCAGCGCCCGCACCGGCGCCGACTACCACACCTTCCGATTTGACCCCAGTCAACCGCTGAAGTTGCGCGCCCAACCTGGACACAGCGGGCTGACCCTCGAGATCCCGGACGCAGGCCTGCAGCTGGCGGTGGACGACCTCGACGCGGAGCAGGGTCTGGTGACGCTCAAGTTTCCCTGGCGCAAGCGGGACCGACTTGTCGCCGAGGGGCTCCGTGTGGACCTCCCCCGCGCGCCGGTTGCTCTGATCAAGGTGCCCGCCGACATCAGCGAAAGCCTGCGCGCGCGTCTCGATGAACAAGCCCAGGGCTGGGTCCATGCGCTACAGCCCCTGCCCGAGTCGATCCGTCACCTGCTCGAGCGTGAACCTGTGGCTGAGTTGGTGGCGCTCAACGCCCTCGTCCGCGCCGAGCCCTCAGCGGTGGTGGAGCAACTGGCCTCTTTCCTGGAAGCTAGCAGCGGCAAAACCCTTGCCTTGCAAGGCCCGCCCGGCACCGGCAAGACCACGGTCACGGCCCAGGTGATCGCCGAACTGGTGCGCCGTGGTCAGCGCGTCGCGATCAGTTCCAACAGCCATGCGGCCATCAACAACCTGCTGCTCAAGACCCAGGCCCTCATCACCGAGCAAGGCCTGCCTGTGGCCGCGGTCAAGGGCACGAACGACAAGCAGGACCCAGGTCTGACGGGTACCGCCATTGCCCTGGTGAAACCCGATCAGCTCACCGCGGCCATGGCCGTGGTGGGCGGCACGACCTTCACCCTCTGCCGACCAGACGTGGCCGACGCCTTTGACCTGCTGGTGGTGGATGAAGCGGGCCAGGTCTCCCTGGCCAACCTGCTCGTGATGGCCCGCTGCGCCCGTTCGATCCTGCTGGTGGGGGACCAGCAGCAACTGGCCCAGCCCTCCCAGGCCGATCACCCTGGGGACAGTGGTGATTCCTGCCTCGCGTACCTGATGCAGGACGCCCATGTCGTCCCTGCCGATCGGGGCGTGTTTCTGGCCACCAGCTGGCGCATGGAGCCCTCCCTCACCGCCATGGTCTCGGAGTTGTTTTATGACGGCCGCCTCCAGGCCAGCCCCGCCAATGACATCAACCGCATCGACTGGCAGGAGCCCTTCACCGGCAGCCATGGTGGAATCCTGCCCGGCCAGGGGTTGGTGTTCGAGGCGGTGGAGCACTGCGGGCGCAGCGTCTGCTCGGAAGAGGAGATCGAGCGCATCGCCCAGATGGTGGAGGTGCTGCTCGGCTCCAGCTACCGCCATGCCTCCGGCAGTGGTGAACGCAGCGGGGTGTTGACCCCTGACGACATCCTGGTCACCGCTCCCTACAACGTGCAGGTGAACCATCTGCAGCAACGGCTGGGCAACCGGGCACGGGTGGGAACGGTGGACAAGTTCCAGGGCCAGGAGGCACCGGTGGCCATCCACTCCCTCACCGCCAGCGATGGTGATGCCGCTCCCCGGGGCCTGGGTTTTCTACTGGAACCCAACCGGCTGAACGTGGCGATCAGCCGTGCCCGTTGCCTCTCGATCGTGGTGGGTTCGCCCGGCCTGGTGAGCGGGATTGCCAATACGGTGGCGGAAGCGGAGCAGATCAATCGGTTATGCCGCTTGGTCCAAGCATCGATGGAAACTGATCGCTGAGATTGCAATTGAACTGAGTGGGATTGCCTTCCCAATGCATTCAGGAACAGCCCGTCCTGATCCATCGTGTCACTGACTTGCCCCCTCGGAGAAACCTATGTCGTTCAACGTTAAATCTCGGCTGGCTGATGCGGTGGTCGACTCTGTCCTGGCCAAGCCATCTGGCTCACGCCATGGAATCACTGGGTTCTGGCTCGCATCGCTGGACCGGGTACGCCATGAGCGCATCCTGAGGATCGGCACGCTCCATGGGCGTCACTTCATGCTTGCCGCTGAAATTGATCCGATGGCGACGCACGTGATGGACCGAAAGCGTTTTGATGAGTACGTCGAGCACGAGATGCTCAAACACTCCAAAGACAAGGACTCCTATTCCATAGAAGCTGCTCGCGCCCACGTACAGGAATGCGTCGAGAAAGGGCGTATCGTCGTCGCCTTCCGGAATGCTCGTGCCTTCACTGAAGCATTCAAGAGCAATGGGCGTAACTCAGTCTGGTATGAGGAAGATCAGTGATCTTGAAGCCCAACCCAACAGCCCAAGACCTCACTCCATGCCTGCACACCCCAAGGTACGCATGACACCCATCAGCCGTGCCCATTGCCTCTCGAACACAGTGGCGGAAGCGGAGTCGAACAATCGGTTGTGCTGGATCAGGCAGAAAAGCCTACGTGATAGCAGCCAGTGGATTGGTAGCGAATCCGCTGATTGATCGCGTCCATGCTGAAGTCAAACAGTTCACCATCCTTGAGATCGATGAACTGACCGGCAAGGAAGAGGCCGTGTTCGATCGTTTCCACCAGCTGGCCATCGTCGATCCGGTAGAGGTGTGCGTGATTCCCATAGGAGTCCTTGATGGCCGCGAACAACGCGGAAAGGTTCTCGCTGAATTCCTCATCGAATACCTCCTCGGAGGTCACACCCTTCGGCAGGTTGTAGGCCGTGGGGCGCAGCAAGGTAATCCCGTCCGGCACCACGATGTCCTCCTCCAGTGCGTAGACCATCGGGCAGCTGCCACGGGTTTCGAGCATCCATTCCAGAAGCCTGTCCAACCCCTCCGCGTCAACGGTCATCAGCGCCACGTCACCGTCCTCGTCCGGCCGGCTCTTCACCCAGTCGATCGCTTCGATGGCGGCCAGGCCCTGGCCCCCGTCCAGCCAGGGCAGGAGATCCAGCAGGGAACAACCCTGGAATCCCTCCGCCACGAGGCTGTCGATGTTGCGGGTGCTGGTGGTGAGCTGGTCGAGCCACCGCTGGGCCACTGGATGGAGATCGGTCATGGGGCGGCCTGGGGCGAGGGGGCGCGCATTCCAACCTGCCCTTACAGTTGCAGTGGCACTGTTGCTGCTTTGGTTGGAGAGGTTCGGGCTGGTCCCAGGGATTGATCAGATCAAGGCCCAGGCCGCTGAAGTCGATCACGTTGCGGGTGGCCAGTTGGGCGCCCTGGGCCAGGGCGGTGGCGGCGATCACCTCATCGGCTCGCCATACCAGTGGGCGGCCTCCCGGTGGAAGGCCAGCACGCGATCGCCAAGCAGGGCCGTCACCAACGCTTGCCAGCTCTCCAGCAGGGCCTGTTTGCGGCGACCCTCCGGCAGCCGGATGAGGCCGTGCAGGATCTCCGCTTCGTTCATCGCCGTGATGCCCACCTCCGCGGGAACGAGACCATCCGCCCAGGCCAGCACCGCCGGCTCCGGCTGGGGCCGCATCAGCTCGGCGATCACATGGGTGTCGAGAACGATCACGTTGGCTCCTCGGTGAACACGGCGGCCCCCGCCATGGAAACCCGCGCGGGCAGATCCAGTTCCACGCCACCGAGGTCGGCGAAGTGGGCGTGGATGCGGCTCCCCAGACCTGGGCTGTCAGAGCCAGCGGGTTGCGGCAGCACCGCCTGGCGAAGGATCCTCCTGGCCTCCTCTTCCATTGAGTGACCGTGGCGGGCGGCCTGCAGGCGCAGCCGGGCCTTGGTGGCGTCGTCGAGGTTGCGGATCGTGAGGCTTGACATCACGAGGTCCGCGCAGGCCATGCTGTCAGTGCTTGCAACGCTAGCTCTGGCGGTCAGCTTCGAGCGGTGGGTCTTGGCACAGCCTGAACGCGCCCCGTTCAGCGCAGCAGGACCACCGCCAGCAGTCCCCAGACCAGGCCGAGCACATGCATGGCGAGGGGGACGGGCTCGTGTGGCGGGTAGGACGCCAGCAGGCGCGTGCGGCAGAGTTCCTGCTGGGCCAGGAACAGGGCGCAGACCAGTCCCACCGCGTAAACCACCAGCACCCCGAGGTGTTCGAGGGTTTCCGCCATGGCGTCCTGCCCCTGCCCGCTCAGGTGCTGGGCCAGGTGGAAGATCTGGCTGGGCAGCTCGGCGCTGAGCATGAACACGAAGAACAGGGCCACCCCTTGGCGCCCCAGGCGAGCGATCTGCGCGACTGACGGGTGCGCCATCGTTTCGGAGCATGGGTTGTGAAGTCTGACCCTGACTGCCCCAGGCCTGTGCAGCGGTTCGTCCCCCGGTGGTGGCGAGGCGGAACACAGCGGGGGTACAGCAGCCTTCAGGACTTGGGTCCCAACAGCTCGGCCAGGTAGCTGGAAAGGCGGAACCCGGCCGGATGGGAGTAGACGATGTCGGCAATCTTCCAGGTGCCAGCAGGGCCGCGCACCAGCTGATAGCGCAGCTGCTGGGGCGCCTCCGAGGGGCGGTTGCGCAGGCCGGCCTGCACCGCCACCCGGGCTTCCAGCCCACCGCCGGATAGGGCGGTGCAGCCCAGCACCTTGGCGCCGAAGGTCGACACCTGGGTGCCGCTGAACAGATCGAAGTCGACAAATCGGCCGCTGGCCGGATCGAGCCCGTAGGCGCGCCGCAGCTTCTGGTACAGCCCAGGGGTGAAGCGGCCTTGCTGGCTCTTGATCTCGGTCGGACCGGGACGCTCCTGCCCTGCCACATGCCAGCGGTAGAGGCCATCCAGCTGGGCCTTCACGGGAGCCGGGCAGGGGGCGATCGCCCCGGCCAGCAACAGCGGCATCAGCTGGGGCAGGGGCATGACGGCGTGCCGGTGTTGCATTGAATCCTGGCAGTGGGGGGCGAGCAGGGGGAGGGCTTTGGGCCTCCGGCGCACGATGCGCAGCCGTGGGTTCCATGCTCCGCCACGCAGGTCTTGACGCGAGGATGGACCTCCCCGACCCCTCCCAGATCCGCCATGTCTGCCCTGGCCCTGCCGCCTACGACGGCCTATCCCAGCGATCCAAAGGCCCTGGAGCGGGACCGGCTGGATGAGATCTATCTGGAGCTGCGCGGCAACTACAAGAGCCTGATGATCAGCCGCGGCATCCACCGAAGTCGGGCTGAACGCCAGGGTGAGCAACTGCGCGAGCTGAGCCAGCGGCTGCGAGCCCTGGCAATGCGGGAGGCGAGCGTCAAGGCGGAGGCCTACGCGATGCTCGAGATCGTCACCGATGTGGTGGAGCATCTGGAGGACGCGGGCGATGAGGTGAGCGTCGCCTTCGGCGAGTATCAGCTGGGCCGGCGGGCGTACAGCGGCGGCGGCGGCATCGCCAGACTGGTCCAGGCGGTGATCCGTTTCCTGAACCGCTGGCGGCTCGGCAAGGAGCGGTTCGAAGAGCTGTCGGCCCGGCAGCAGGCCCTCCGGGGCGCCCTTGAGACCAACGCCGAGCAGGACGATGGGCAGGATCGCTGAGGCGTTGCGCAGCAATCTGCGCGAGCTGGCCCAGGCGGATGCCCGGTTGCTGCGGGAACTGGATGGGGCGCTGCCGGCCGATGGGCTGGAAGAGCTCACCATCAAGCAGCTCAAGGAGCACTGCCGCCAGCGGGGGATCAAGGGCACCAGTGGCCTGCGCAAGGCTGACCTGATCCGCCGGCTACGGGCAGGGCCATCGGCACCAGCCGCCCTGCGGGAAAGCAAACCGATGGGGCTGGAGGCCCGCCTGGATCGCATGGAGGCCCTGCTACTGCGCATCGCTGCCCACCTGGGGGTGGAGTGAAGCGTCATCGGAGGCGAGCCGCCTTGTTCGATGTCGATGGATTCCGAATGGCCGCGACTGAGGCACGCTGGAACGGCGAACGAGGAAGCGGGTGGCCATTCAGGCCAGAGCCAGTGAGACCACCAGCGCCATCAATGACATCGTCCTGCTGCGCAAGGTGCTGCAGCGCGCCGGTGAGAAGCTGGGACTGGCGGCCCAGGACATGGCCCAGGCGATCGGCAGGACCCGAACGTTCCTGATCCGGCACTGGCTGGAGACTGCCAACCGCCACCCCGGCTGGAAACCCTGCAGCAACTGCAACATCCGGAGCAGCAGGGGAACTGGTGCAGTCTCTCGATGGGATGCGCGGGCGGCCGTGAGCCGGGCGGGCGCCACAGGTTGATCCCACGGCCATCACCCGGCTGGACGAGGCGGTGGTGCCGTGCGGCGCGATCAGCGGCTACGTGTTCCCGAGCACCCCCTTGGATCAGGTGGATGTGTGGCTGGAAAGCCATGCCGAAGCCGTGGCCTTCCGATGCATGGATGACAACAGCGAAGGACAGTTCCAGCGGGCGCCATTTGATGTGAATGGCGACTTGCCGGAACCTTGTATCTCCATCCCTGGCCATGATCTGCGCTCAGCCCTGCCGCCCCATGTCCTTCCGCTTCCGCCGCAGCGCCCGCCTCGGCCCCCTGCGCTTCAACTTCGCCGGCAGCGGCCTCAGCTCCATCTCGGTGGGGGGCCGCGGGGCGTCGTTCAACATCCCGGTGGCCCGCTCCGGTGGCGCCCGCACCACCGTGGGACTGCCGGGCACCGGGCTGAGCTGGAGCGTCGAGCACGGCCCCGCTGCGGGCCTGCCCAACAGCCGCCGCCTGCGGCCCGGCCAGCTGGACGCCTTCCAGCAGGAGTGCCTGGGCCTGCTGCAGGAGCAGCTGTTCGCGGCCGGCACCCAAGGCCACCGGCTCTGGGAATACAACCTGATCACCCGCCTGCTGGCCGATCCCGCCATCGGCATCCGCACCCAGGGCCTGCTGGCCGTGATCGAAACGCCGGAAGCGCTGCAGGCCTACCTGCTCCGCGCCCGCAGCCAGGATGACGTCAAGCGCCGGTCCCATCGCTGCGTGGAGGCGGTGCAGGCGGCGGCGCGTCTGGCGAACGCCCGGGGCTGGCTCAGCGACCAAGCCGGCGGATAGATCACCCCCCCAGCACCCCCCGCACAAACCGATCACTCCATGCCACCGCCGTGGCCCAGTTCTCCGCCTCGCTCAGCCCCGAGCTGCGGGTGGGCTTGAAGCTGTGGTCGCCGCTAGGCAGCCACTCCACCTGCACCTGTGGCGAGAGGCTGTAGGTCTCCACCTCCTCGCGGCGGCCGAACGTGTCCCTCTCCCCCTGCAGGATCAGGGTGGGCGTGCGCAGGGCGGCCAGGTGCTCGGTGCGCAGCTGCAGCGGCTTGCCGGGCGGGTGGAAGGGATAGCCCAGGCACAGGCAGCCCCGCACCCCGTCGCTGGCGGCCAGTTCATCCACCAGCAGGCTGGCCACCCGCCCGCCCATTGACTTGCCGCCGATGAACAGGGGCCGCTGCGGGCGCTCGCCCGTCTCCAGCCGCACCTGCTGGCGGAACGCCTCCTGCAGCACCGGCATCCGCTCGGGCCCCTGGCGGCGGCCCGTTTCGCGCATCCGGGCCATGTAGCCGAACTCGAAGCGCACCACCCGCCAGCCCACCGCGGCCAGGCCGCCGGCGATCGCCGCCATGAACGGGCTGTCCATCGGTGCCCCGGCCCCATGGGCCAGCAGCACGGTGGCCGGCGCGTCGTCGGGGCCGTCGATCAGGCGGGGGTCGGAGCTGGCGCCCATACAGTCAGACCATGACACGCCGGATCGACCACGCGCTGCGTCGCGCTTCACGGCTGGGGGCCATGGGGGCCCTCCTGCTGTTGGCGCCCGGATCGGCGTTGGTGCCCGGATCGGCATGGGCCGATGGACGCGGATCCACCCCGTTGCTCCGCCTCGACGGCATCGGCCCGTTGCGTCTCGGCATGACCCGAGCCGAAGCCGTCGCCACCGGCTGGCTCTCCGATCCGGGCCCCGGTTGTGAGCTCGGCGGGCCGCCGCTGCCTGTCGTCTACAAGCTCAAAGGGCCCAAGGCGCCGGCAGGCATCGTCGGCACGGCCCAGTTCGAACGGGGCACGTTGCGGGTCTTCGCCTTCACGGCCGGGGTGCGGACGACGTTCGGCGTTGCCATTCCCGGCGGCACCGTGAACGATCTGCTCAAGCGCGCCCGCGCCGCCGGCCTGTCCGCCACCTCGGTCTACGACGAGACCTTCGCCGGGCGGTTCGTCACGGTGAACCGGGGCGGCAAGCAGGTGCTCGGTGCGTTTGCCGAAAAGAGCGCGATCGCCACGATCGCGGTGCCCTTCGTGCCTGTCTGCGAATAGGGGCGAACCTGCGGGCGGAGGGCAGGGGCGATTGGCGGCTTCAGGGAATCAACAGTTTCCTGTAATCGCCGCTCATGGTGGTCGCAACAGCAGCCCGGATGGCTTGCGTGGCCCGGCGAATCCTTGGCCAGCTGGTGGTGGTCAGGACCAGGATCGCGATGCTGCGGTCCTGGAGGTTCTGCTGATAACGAAGGTTGGTATCGGTCGTGATCAGCAGCTCGTAACCCTCCTGCTCCGCCAGCCGGATCAGTTCGCCATTGGTGACGGTGGACCAGCCCAGCTCGTAGGCCGTGGCCACGACGTGGCCTTCCAGATACCTGCGCAGGGGAACCGGTGTCCCCTGATCGAACAGGATCCGCATTCAGACCACCGTCGCCGCCGTGCTCCGGGCGACATGCTCCAGAACTAGACGGGCCTGCGCGACGCTGACGCCAGGAAAGAGCTCGACGAACTCCTCAAGGGAAACGCCGTCTTCCAGATTTTCGAACAGGGCCGCCACCGGAATCCGGGAGCCGCGAAACACCCAGGCACCACTAACGCGCAGTGGATCGTGCTCCACGGCTGAACAATCCGCCCAGTCCAGATCCGATCCAGTGGCCATGGGTCCAGCCGGCAGCCGACGTCTTCAGGGTAAACAGCTCGCCCGTGGGTGGTCGTGGCGCGGCTGTCTCTTCACGGCAGCTCCAGCCAATCGCGCAGGGTCAGATCCAGAGGGTCATGCCGTCCAGTCGTTCCCCCCTGGCACCAGAATCCGAGAGCCTGCCTTCCAACCATGGGCGCGATCCTGCTCACCGTTGTCACTGTGCTGCTCGGCTACGGCCTGGGTAAGGGCGTGCCCCGCCTGGTGCAGGGCTCGGGCCGCCTGGCGCGCCGCTCGCGCTTCAGCCAGCTGGCCTTCGGGTGCCTTCTGCTCGTTCCCTGGCTGGTGGGCATCGCCCTGGTGGTGCAGATCCCCCTGAACCTCGGGCTGCTGCTGCCGGCGATCGGCTATGCGGCCGGCATGGTCTGGGGCCGCCGCAAGGTGGGGTTGTAAGCGGGCGCCACCAGCCCCTCACTCCATCCCATGGCAATAGGCCATGGGCTTGTCCTATTGGTTCTTCCCTGTAGCGATGGCCATGCGTGCCGTGAGCGTCAGTGGCCTCAAGAACAATCCGTCTGAGGCCCTGCGCCAGGCCAAGACGGACATCGTCGTGGTGCTCAACCGCGACCATCCCGACGCGCTGCTGATGGGCCTCGACCAGCAAGGTCTCCTGCAGGCGCCGGGAGTCAGGCCAGCCCTGGCCACGGCCCTCATCCGCGAAGGCGAGCTCTCCCTGGCCAGGGCCGCCCGCGTGGCCGACATGGACACCGCCACCTTCATCGCCCATCTCTCGCGCCTCGGCATCGCGGCGATCCGCCTGACGGAAGCCGAAAGCCGCGCCGATCTCGACACCCTGGAGCAGTGGCTGCAATCGTCATCAGCGACGCCAGCCCCCTGATCGGCCTGGCCCAGGTCAACGGGATCGACTGGTTGCGCGAGCTGTTCGGAACCTTGCTCCTCCCCGCCACCGTGGCCGATGGGGTGCTCACCGGCAGGTTCACCGATCAGGAAGCCAGGATCACCGCCGCGGTTGAGGCCGGTTGGCTGACGATCACGCCGGACCCTGCTGGGGGTCCGGCGTTGCCCGACCTCGACGAAGGCGAAGCGGCCGGCATCCGCCTGGCCCTCTCCAGACCCGGACCGGTGCTGCTGTTGATCGATGAACGGGCCGGCAGGGCCGTTGCCCACGAGCTCGGCCTGAAGGTTGCCGGCACCGCCGCGGTCATCGGCTTGGCCCGTCTGCGGGGCCTGATTCCTTCGGCCCGGGAAGTGTTTGATGCGCTGCACAACAGTGATTTCCGCATCGCTCCGGCCGTGATCACCACCGTTCTGAAGCGCTGTGGCGAGATCGACGACGACTCCGTCAGCTGAACCCTCACCGCGGCAACTGCGATTCCAGCTCCCGCAGCCGCCCTTCGAGGGCCTCGATCCGCTCCAGGTAGGTGAGGGCCAGGGCCATCCCGGAGACGTTGAGGCCGAAGTCGTCGCGCAGGCGGGCGGCGCGGCGGGCCAGGCGCACCGTGCGCACATGGAAGGTCCAGACGGGCGCATGCTGGGCGCAGCGGAACACCCCGAACTGCACCAGTTCGATCACTTCCTCGTGGCCCAGCCCGGAGGCGGCCAGCAACTCCTCGAGGGCGACGGTGCACCCCTCGTCGTCGTCGGGAATCAGCAGGTCGTCAGCCATCGGTGGGGGGGGCTTCGAGGTGGTGGCGGGGGCTGAAGGCGGAGGCTTCGGCGAGTTCGCGGTACAGCGCCTGCTCCCGTTCGCCGATCGTTTCGGGCAGCACGATCTGAATCACACCGTAGAGATCGCCCGCCCCTTCGCGCCGGTGGGGCAGGCCCTTGCCGGCCAGGCGCAGCTTCTGGCCGCTGCGCATCCCCGGCTTCAGGGTCACCGCGACCGGGCCATCGAGGCTCGGCACGCTGATCTCGGCCCCCAGGGCGGCCTCCCAGGGGGCGATCGGCAGCTCCAGGTAGAGGTCGTGTCCCACGGCCCTGAAGCGGGGATGGGGCGCCAGCCGCACCTCCAGGTAGAGATCCCCGGGGGCGCCGCCGGCGATGCCGTCGCCGCCCTTGCCGGGTACCCGCAGCCGCTCCCCTTCCACCACGCCGCGGGGCACCCGGATCCGGCCGCTGCGGCTCTGCTTCTCCACCCGGCCATCAGCTCCCAGCACCGGAACGCTGAGCGAGAACGCCACCTCGGTGCCATGGGCGGCCTGCTCCAGGGTCAGCTCGGTGGCCACCTCCACGTCCTGGCCGCGGATCGGGAACGCGGCCCCCTGCCCCCGGGGGCCGCCGGCGCCACCAAAGCCCCCGCCACCGAAGCCGCCTGCGCCCCGGCCGAAGCCCATCTGCTCGAACAGGTCGGCCAGGTCCACCTCCTGCTGACGGCCGCCGCCGCGCGAGAAGCGGGTTTCCCACTCCGGCGAAGGATGGAACTCATCGCCGGGACGGTGGCGGCCGAGGTCGTCGTAGGCCTGGCGTTTCTCCGGATCCGAGAGGGTCTGATAGGCCTCGCTGATCTCCTTGAACGTCTCTTCGGCGCCCTCCTCCTTGGCCACGTCGGGGTGGTACTGGCGCGCCAGTTTTCGGTAGGCCTTCTTGATCTCCTCGGCGCTGGCGCCTCGCTCCACCCCCAGGCTGGCGTAGTAGTCCTTGAACTTCATCGCAGCGTCCCTGCCCGGTGCCCGGGATCGGGGCCATCCTCCTATGCCCCCGCTGATCGCCCCGGCGGCGATGGTCTTTCTCCATGCCTCGGTGGGCCACGCCAAGCGATCCGGGGGCGATGCGGGTGCCCCGCCGCCTGGAAGCGGCTGACGGCCGGTTCCAGGCGGCGACGAACCACGCCCTGACGCGTCCGGTGTTCCCTTGGCGAGGGTGAAAAAAAGGGGGCCCAGCCCCCTTTCTGATCTTCAGCACTCTTGCGGGATGGGGCTGGGGATCATTCCTTGATCTTTGCGATCTCGGCCTTGGCCCGCTCCAGCACCTCGCCTTTGATCGGCACGTAGCCCAGTTCGGCGGCTGTGGCCTGGGGTCCCTCCTGCAGGGCCCAGGTCAGGAACGTGCGCACGGCCTCCGCCTTTTCTTTCCCCTGTCCGCTCTGGTAGGCGAGGATCCAGGTGAAGGCGGCGATCGGGAAGCTGTCGGCACCGGCGGGATTGCATTCTTCCCCACCCAGACGCTCATCAAGCTTGATTCCGTTCAGGGCGGCAGCACCACTTTCCCCAGTGGCGAGCACAAAGTTGCCGGCCTTGTTCTGGAGCTTGGCGGGTTTGATCAAGCCTTGCACGTAGGCCTGGTTCAGGTAGCCGAGGGACCCTGGGGTGTTGCTGATCAAACCGGCTACGCCTTCATTACCCTTGCCACCCACGCCAACAGGCCACTGCACGGCTTTGCCCTTGCCGACTTTCTCTTCCCACTCCTTGGAAAAACAGGACAGGGAGTTGGTGAACACGTAGGTGGTGCCGGACCCGTCAGAGCGGTGGGCCACCGTGAGGGGCCTGTCAGGACAGCCAAGCTGCTTCCAGTTGGTGATCTTGCCGAGGAAGATGTCGGCGAGCTGGGCCTGCGTGAGCTTCAGATCGGGACAGTCAGGATTGTTGTAGGCCGGGGTCACCGTGCCGCCGAGCATGGGGATCTGAACGGCGCCACGCTCACCAGCGGCACCTTTCTTGAAATCCTCCTCGGAGAGCTGCTCATCCGTGGCGCCGAAATCAACAGACCCGGCCAGGAACTGGCGCACACCGGCGCCGGAACCCACCGACTGGTAATTCATCTTGTTTCCGGTTTCCGAGGCAAAATCGCCGCCCCAGCGTTGGTAGGCCGCGGCCGGGAAGGTGGCTCCCGCCCCACTGATGGAGGGCAGCGATTTGCTGCCGCCTCCCCCCCCGCCACCGCAGGATGTGGCCACCAGGCCAATCAGGGCGATGGAGGCCGGTGCGGCAAGGCGCACAGACCGGCTGCGCAGGGAGATCGAAACCATTCGGCGATGCATGGAAAGGCCTCCTGACAGCCTCCACTCCTAAGCGACGCGCTCAGGAATGTCTTTATGGAAACATTATGGTCACCACCCAGGCGGGGCTCGGTCGTCTTCCGGCAGGCGTCGACGGGGCCGTCAGGCTTACCTCCGCTGCCCTGGGGTATCCCTAGTCGGTCGCCTGCTCCTCCTCCTCCTCCTCCTGCGGCAGGGGCGGCAGGGGCGGGGGCGGCGGCAGCACCTCCAGCCCGGGTGGGTTGGGCGCGGTGTCGGGGCCGATCAGATCCACGGCGGTGCGCTGCATCACCAGCCGGAAGCGCAGGGGGGCCTGGGTGCGGTTGATGAACTCCTGCACGGCGGCCACCTGTTTGGGCGTGGGCAGCTCCGGATCGGTCACCCGCACCCGGGCCCGGATCAGCGGAGGGTTCCGCTGCCAGTCGATGTTCAGGCCCACCATGTCGATGGCCGGATCGCCGCCGAGGGTGATGGTGCTGCTGCGCAGACGCTGCTCGATGGCGGCCTCCAGCTGCTGGGCCTTGTTCTCCTGCCGGGTCTGGTTCACCAGCCGGAAGAAGCTGCTGCCCAGGGGGATCACCAGCAGGGCGGTGAGGGCGACGCTGGTGAGGCCCAGGCGGCTGTGGAACAGCCGGCGCCGGTACACCTTCTCAAGGGTTCCGAGGGACGCCATCGCCCCCACCATGATCCCGAGCAGGTTGGTGGCGAACAGCAGCAGCGCCCCGTAGGCCTGCGCCCAGTCGGCGGAGGACAGCAGGATCCCCACCACGCACATGGGGGGCACCAGGGCCACGGCGATGGCCAGGCCGGCCAGGGCCGAGATGGCGTCCTTGCGCAGCTTGGCGTACATCGCCACCGCCCCGGCCACCAGGGCCACCCCCAGATCCAGCAGGTTGGGGCTGGTGCGGTTCATCACCTCGCTGCCGAAGCTCGGAAACGCCACCAGATGGCCCACCGCCATCGCCAGCAGCACGCAGATCACCACCCCGAGCAGCAGGGTGCGCAGGGCCCGCAGGAACATCGGCAGGCGCCCCCGCAGGATCTCGAAGGCCATCGCCTGCAGCGGCATGATCCACGGGGCCACCACCATGGCGCCGATCACCACCCCGGGGCTGTTGGCCAGCAGGCCCAGGCTGGCGATCAGGGTGGCGCCCACGGTGAGCACCACGAACACCTGGCTGAAGCTGGCGTCGTGTTCGAACTCCTGCTGCAGGGCGGCCAGACGCTCGTCGGCCGCAGGGGCGGGGGGGGAGGTCATGGCCGTGGCGGACTGTCGCACCGGACCCCATCCTGATGGCCCGCCGAGATACGTTCCAGAGCCACGCCATCCCGTTCCCCTTTCGATGACACGGTGGAGGCCGGGACCGGCCACCCTCTGGCCGCTGGCCCTGGCGCTGCTTGTGCCCTCGGCGGCCCGGGCCGACAGCTGGCCCTACCAGCGGCTGGTCGAGGCCTTCGAGCAGCGCGGCTTCCGTGTGCTCGGCAGCCATCCCCGCTGCGCCGAGCGGGGCCTGTACGGGCTCTACCTGCGCGAGAGCCGCCGCATCGTGGTCTGTCCCCGCGGCAACCTCGCCGACACCCTGCTGCATGAGGGGTGGCACGGGGTCCAGTCCCGCTGTCTGCGGGGCGCCCCGTTCCTGGGCGAGGACGACCTGCGCCGGGGCCTGAGTCGGCGCGACCAGCGCGATCTGGCCAGGCTCTATGCAGGGGAGCGCTGGCAGCGGGAGGCCGAGGCCCGGGTGATGGCCCGCCGGGACCCGTCCGATTACTTTCGCCTCGTGGACGAGCTCTGCGGTTCAGCCGCTCCCCCACCGGCCGTCCCGCCGGCCCCGGTTTCTCCGGCCGGCGCGCCTCAGGGCCAGGCGGTGAAGCGCACTGGCTCATAGCGGGCGATCGACACCCCCCAGCCCCGGATCGCAAGGGCTCCCAGCTCGGTGTGGAACGCGGCGGTGCTGCCGCCGCCGACCCAGCGGGCCTTGAGCCGGGGCAGCTGCTCCTGCAGGGCCTCCAGCGGCAGCTCCACCAGCAGCAGGCTGCTGTCTCCGGCGGCGCGCCGCAGGGGTCCCTCCTCGCTGCGCTGCCAGAGGCGCAGCAGCAGTTCGAGCACCAGGGTGCGGCCGTCGTCGCCGGGATCCGGGGCCTCCGCCGCCGCCACGGCCAGCGACTTGCCGTTCAGGGGCAGGGCCCGGGTCCCCTCCTGCTCCAGCAGGGCCAGCGCCACCAGGTAGGGAGCCTCCGCCATGACCATCTCTCGTACAGAACCCCCAGCCTGCTGGATCTCCTGTAGGAATGGATTCAGATGGTGATCGGGCCTTGGGCCATGCCGACGTCACGGTGGTGGTCGTTCCGCGTGAACGGTTCAGCTATGCGCTGCGATCGCTGGATTCCATCGAACGGAACACCGACCCTCCGTATGAGCTGATCGTCATCGACGGGAACTCCCCCCCCGACCTGGCCGCGGCGTTGCAGCGGCGGGCGGCGGAGGGGAACGTCCGCCTGATCCGCAGCGAGCAGCACCTCTCCCCCAATGCCGCCCGCAACCTGGCCCTGCCCCACGTCACGACGCCCTATCTGGTCTTCATCGACAACGACGTGATCGTCAGGCCCGGCTGGCTGCAGGCTCTGGTGGCCTGCGCCGAGCGCCACGGCTGCACGGCCGTCTGCCCCCTGACGTTCGAAGATGAGGCCTTCAGCGTCGTCCACCACGCCGGCGGGCAGCTGGTCTGGAAGTCCATGCCCAACGGGCGCCGCTGGCTGACCGAACGGCGTCCCTGGAACCATCTGCCGCTGGCCAAGGTGAACCAGCCCCTGGTGGCCGGTCCGACCGAACTCAACGAATTCCACTGTGTCCTGGTGCGTACCGATTTCTTCACCCGGCACGGACCCCTGGACGAAGCCCTGCTGAGCATGGCCGAGGAGACGGATTTCTCGATTGCCGTTGCCAGCAGTGGAGGGTCGATGTTCTTCGAGCCCGCCAGCCAGGTCAGCTACATCCCGCCATCGCCCGACCAGCTGCTCCCCTCCGATCTGCCGTACTTCCAGCGGCGCTGGTCCAGCGACTGGGCCCGCCGGAGCGTGGCCCACATGGCGGAGAAGCACCAGCTGGATGCCACGGCCCCGGTGTGCCGGCACTGGCTGCGCTTCGTGTTCCAGCACCGCCATGTCTGCGCCACCGGATCCCGCACGATGCCGGCGCTGTCGATCCTCTTCGGCGACTACGGCACCACCCTCAACAGGCGGGAGAAGCTGGATCAGGTGCTCCGCCAGCTGTCCCCCGCTCCCGTCCGCGAACGCTGAGCGATCCGGCCAGCCCCCGGTGACCGTCGACAACCCCGGGACGGCCGGCGAGCATGGGTCTTCGTGGGCCCGTCCCACGCCCCCCGCCCCGGAGCCATGGACAGCGTCGACGGCAAGATCATCGTGGGCAGCGAGGAGTGGTGCAGCTTCCCGGACGCCGGGCTGCCGGCGATCAAGGCCCGGGTCGATTCCGGTGCGGCCACCTCCGCCCTCCACGCCATCAACATCGTTCCCTTCGAGCGGGACGGCCAGCCCTGGGTGAGCTTCGAGGTGCACCCCCTGCAGGGCGATCGGGTCGTGGTGGTGCGCCATGAGGCCCCCGTGGTGGCCCGGCGTGAGGTGCGCAACACCAGCGGCGTTCCGGAGAGCCGCTACGTGATCCGGGAGCGGCTGGTGCTCGGCGAGCAGAGCTGGGAAGTGGAGCTGACGCTCGCCAACCGGGATGCCATGGGCTACCGGATGCTGCTCGGCCGGCAGGCGATGGTGGGCCGGATCCTGGTGGATCCGGAGGGCAGCCAGCACCTGCGCAGCCTCAGCGCCGAGGAGAGCCGGGCCCTCTATGCCCACGTCCGCCCGCGCGATGCCGGCCTGCGGATCGTGCTGCTGGCCAGCAACCCCGATCTCTACAGCAACCGCCGCCTGATCGAGGCCGGCGAGGAACGGGGGCACCACATGCAGTTCCTCAACATTCGCCAGTGCTACATCCGCCTGGATCCCCGCAACCCGGAGGTCCACTACCGCGGCGGCGACGTGCTCGGCACGGTGGATGCGGTCATCCCCCGCATCCGCCCCAGCGTCACCTTCTACGGCTGCGCCGTGACGCGGCAGTTCGAGTCGATGGGGGTGCCGTCCCTCAACAGTGCCCAGGCGATCACGGCCTCCCGCGACAAGCTGTTCGCCTCCCAGGAATTCGTGCGCGCCGGACTCAACACCCCCGTGACGGGGTTCGCCGATTCCCCCCTCGACACCGTCGACCTGATCCGCATGGTGGGCGGCGCCCCCCTGATCGTGAAGCTGCTGGAGGGGGCCCAGGGCAAGGGCGTGGTGCTCGCCGAAACCCAGAAGGCGGCCGAGAGCGTCATCAATGCCCTCCAGAGCCTTGACGCCAACCTGCTGGTCCAGGAGTTCATCAAGGAGGCCGGCGGCACGGACCTGCGCTGCTTCGTGGTCGGCGGCAAGGTGGTGGCCGCCATCGAGCGCACGGCCGCCGAGGGGGAGTTCCGGGCCAACCTGCACCAGGGGGGAACGGCCCGGACCGTGCAGCTCGATGCCCCCGAGAAACAGATGGCCGTCAAGGCCTGCAAGGCCCTGGGGCTGGATGTGGCCGGTGTCGACATCCTGCGCTCCCACCGCGGTCCCCTGCTGCTGGAGGTGAACTCCAGCCCGGGGCTCGAGGGGATCGAGACCGCCACCGGCCTGGATCTGGCCGGCAAGATGATCCGCCAGCTGGAACGCAAGCTCGGCTGGGGCCGCTCCACGGGGCCGGAGGGCGTCAAAGAGGCCCAGCCCCTGGCCCCTGCATGAGCACCGTCCCATCGGCCTACCTGGAGCTGGAGGCCGTCGAGGCCTGGCTGGGGCCCCGCCGCGTCTTCGAGGACCTCTCCCTGCGGCTGCACCGCGGCGAGAACACCGTGGTGCTGGGCCCCAACGGCTCCGGCAAGAGCTCGCTGGTGAAGCTGCTCAGCCGCGAGCTCTACCCCGTGGTGAAGCCCGGCTCCTGCCTGCGGATCTTCGGCAGCGAAACGGTGAACCTCTGGCAGCTGCGCAGCCGCATCGGCCTGGTGTCCCAGGACCTCCACGCCGCCTACGTCGGCCGGGTTCCCGCCGACGATGTGGTGCTCTCCGGTTTCTTCGGCTCCGTGGGCATCGGCCGCAGCCAGGTGGCCACCGGTGCCCAGCGCCGGCGCGTGGCCGAGCTGATGGAGCAGCTGGGGCTGGCCGATCTGGCCGGGCACCCCTACGGCCAGCTCTCCGAGGGCCAGCGGCGCCGCCTGCTGCTGGCCCGGGCCCTGGTGCACGGCCCCGAGGTGCTGGTGCTGGATGAACCCACCAATGGTCTGGATCTGAAGGCGAAACACCAGTTGCTGGCGATCCTGCGCGGCCTGGCCCGCGCCGGCACCACCCTGCTGCTGGTGACCCACCAGATCGAGGCGGTGCTTCCCGAGATCCGCCGCTGCGTGCTGCTGCGGGAGGGCCGGGTGGTGGGCGACGGCCCCAGCGACGCTCTCCTGCAGGACGCCCCCCTCAGCGCCCTGTTCGCCACCCCCCTGCGGGTGTGCGAGGCGAACGGTTACCGCCAGGTGCTGCCGGCGGACTGAGCCGCCATCATGCGGGACATGTGCCGCGGCTTCCGGGTGCCCCTTCTGCTCCGACCGCTGCTGGCGTTCCTGATCGCCTGCCTGCTGCCGCTGCTGGGCCTGTCCCCGGCGGCGCTCTCCGCCGGCCAGGGGGCCCCCGCCGCCGGCGCGGGCCGGAACACCTATGTGCCCCTGGCCAGCCAGCCGTTCCACGGCCAGCTGCTGGAGCTGAAGCAGCAATGGACCGATGCCCCCCTCAACCAGGTGGTGGGGGACAGCCCCAGGGCCACCCTGCTCAACTTCTACGTGGTGATGGCCCAGGTGAGCCGCGACATCGCCCGGATCGAGGCCAGGGCGGCGGCCACACCCGGGCTGTTCTGGTCGAGCGCCGTGCGCCGGGAACTGGCGCTGATCAACAGCTACTTCGAGGAGGCGGTGAAGGCCCTGGATGTGTCGGAGATTCCCCAGAGCATCCGGGCGGATTTCGCCGATGAATATGCCCTCAAGCTCAAGGTGATCCTCGATTACGTCTTCACCCACAGCCGCAAGCCTTTCGAGATCCCTGATGCGGCCGGGATGAAGGCCCTGAACGGGGAACGGGTGAATCCCGGCGCCAGCTGGACCATCCCGGGCACCTCCATCACCCTCACGGACGAGGGGACGGAAGAGGGCCGTGATCGCGGCTACCGGTTCTCGGCGTCCACGGTGGCCCAGATCCCCGGTCTCTACGAGGAGATCAGGACGCAGCGAGCCCCCTCCGACGGCCCTGCCGGCCTGCTGACGCCGGCCATCTATGACGCCTTCAGCCTCAGACCCGGCCATATCCTGCCGCCCAAGTGGTACCTGAGCCTCCCCGAGGGCCTGCGCCGCAACGTGCTGGAGACCCATCTCTGGGACCAGACCGTGTTCCAGATCGGGCTGGGGCTGGCGGTGATGGCGGCCTTCGCCCTGGTGCAGTTCCGGCTGGTGCTGGCCCTGCTGGGCACCTATCGGATGACCGAACGGTCCGCCCGGAGGAGCCTCACCCCCATGGAGATCTGGCGACTGGACAACATCGCCTGGCACCGGGTGCTGCTGGCGGGGGTGGCCCTGCCCATCACCCGTCTGGTGGAACTGGTGCTCGATCAGGACGTCAACGTCACCGGCCTGCCGCTGCAGGTGCTGATGTATCTGCTCTACACGCTGTACTTCACCTGGGCCGGGTTGTTCAGCTTCTTCCTGATGGAAGCCCTGGGCCGCAGCCTGGCGGAGTGGATCACGATCCTGCGAGGACGGCGCAACGCCCTGCAGCTGAGCCGGGTCAGCAACCTGGTGATGCCCGTCTGCCGGGTGCTGGGCGCCGTCATCGGCATCTCCCTGATGTACCGGCTGCTGATCCTGCTGGGCCTGCCGGCCTCCACCGTGCTGGCCTTCTCCGCCGTGCCCGGGCTGGCCATCGGTCTCGGCGCCTCGAAGCTGCTGGGCAACCTGTTCGCCGGGCTGTCGATCCAGACCGACCGTCCCCTGCGGGTGGGGGAGTTCTGCCGCATCGGCAGCAACCTCGGCTATGTCACCAAGATCGGGCTGCGGTCCCTGGAACTGCAGACCCACGAGAGCCGCATCACCATCCCCAACTCGGTCGTCGATGAGGAGACGATCGTCAACTACTCCCTGCGCTCGGGTCAGGCGCAGGATGCGGTGCTGCACGTCTTCGAGCTGCACCTGCCCCTGCCGGCGCAGCTCACGCCCGATCAGCTGGACGACCTGGTGCATTTCGGCCGTCTCTATCTCACCGATCTGCCGGGACTGTCCGCCGCCCAGGTGTTCCTCGACCAGGCGACGGACGACGGGGACCTGCTGCTGCGCTGCTGCGGACAGATCCACGCCCCCAGCTGGACCGACTACCTCACCCTGCGGGAGGCGGTGCTGCTGCGACTGCGCCAGATCCTCGATCAGGTGATCCGCTCCCGCATGGTGATCGGCGTGGCCTACACCACCAGCCCCGAACAGCTCCAGCGCATCCCGGAGCTGATCGCCTCCCTGTTCGCGCGCGAGCCCCTGGCGGCCTTCCGGGCCTGTCGCCTGATGGCCATCAGCGACTTCAGCTACGACTTCACCTACGACTACCGCTCTGCCCAGCCCACCTACGCCGCGTTCAAGGACGAGGTGGCCCGCCTCAACCGGGCCCTGCTGGCCCTGTTCGCCGCCGAGGGGATCGAAATCCCCTACCCCACCCAGGCGGAGGTCCAGATCGATGCCTGAGCTGACGCTCCAGACCCAGGCGGGCTGCGGCCTGGCGATCGGCGCCTATCCCCGCTTCCGCTACGACGCCCGCGGCGGCGGCGGGCTGGGGGTGCTCGCCGCGCCGGATCCCGCCGGCACCGGCACCCTCCACTTTGCTCCCACCGGCCTGAGCATCCCGCCGCTCGACGGGCGCTCCACCCGCTTCCTGGGTCTGCCGTTGCCCCCCGGACTGGCGATCACGATCCACCCCGAGCGACTCGAGGGCCGCCTCGACGGCGCCACCGGGGCGATGGCGCTGGAGTTCGCCGCCCGCTTCCGCTTCGCCATCGGCAGCCTTTACCGCGCCCCCGACCTGATCGTCGCCACCACGCTCGTCACCGGCCCGGTGCAGGGCCGCCGCCACCGGGCCAGCGGCCAGCCCCTCGACGGCGACGGTCGGGCGGTGCTGGTGGGCGTGGCCACCATCGCCCCCAGCGGCGATCGCTGGCTGGACCGCTTTCTGGGGTTGCCGGATGAGGCCCTGGCCCTGCTGCGCTGCCGCCTGGTGCCGCTGGCGACGGACGTCCAGGACTTACCTTGACCCCCTCTCCCGTCCCGGTCCGCCATGCACCCCCTGCCGTTGCATCTCGGCCCGGGCAGTGACCTGCGCGCCAGCCTTGAGCAGCTGGCGATCAACGCCGGCGCCTCCGGGTTCGTGCTCGGCGTGGTGGGTGACCTCTCCCAGGCGGCCTTCCAGTGTCCGGGCCTGGAGGAACCCACCGTGCTGCAGGGACACCTGGAGATCATCACCCTGCAGGGCACCGTGGCGCCCCAGGGGGTGCATCTGCACCTGAGTCTCTCCGACGGCGACTGCCAGGTGTGGGGCGGCCACCTCGAGCACGGCAGCCTGGTGCTCAGGGGTGCCGACCTGCTGGTGGGGTTCCTGCCGGAGGCCGGAGCCCCCCGGGATCCCTCGGTGGCCGTGGCGGCCGCGGCGGCCCGCCCCAGCGCTCCCGCCGCCCCGTCCCATCCCCGGGTGGAGATCGCCGTCCGCAGCGGCTGCCCCTACTCGGCACGGGCCCTGCGCATGCTGCGCACCCTCGGCATCCCCCATGAGGTCCAGCTCGCCGATGATGCGGCGGCGCGGGCGGCGGTGGCCAAGCGCAGCGGCCTGGCCTCCATGCCCCAGGTGTTCATCGATGGCGAGCCCATCGGCGGCTACGACGCCCTGGCCGATCGTCACGGCCGCGGTGAGCTCGACCACCTGCGCTGAGGGGCTGACCCCCCGCCCCGGCCCGGCCTAGGTTCAACACCAGAGACGCGACTGTCATGGCTGCCCGCCTCGCCATCGGCCCGGTGGACGTGAGTCCGGAGGTGCGCGAGTGGGTGGATGCTGAAACCCTGCAGCGCCTGGTGTCCCGGCACCGCCGGGGCGACTGGGGCGTGGTGGATGCCCGCGACGCCCGTGACAACACCATCGCCGCCTACCGGCAGCAGGGATCCCTGCGCAGCGTCTTTGATCTCGGTCAGGGACTGCAGGTGTGGATCCTCACCCATGGTCTCGGCACCGACCAGCTCCATACCCTGGTGCTGCTGCCCAGCGACGAGTAGCCCCGGGGGGTTGGGGCGGTTCCAGGCGGATTTCAGCGTTTTCCCCGTGGTCATGTCTTCAGAATTTCTTTCGTCAGCTTGTGTTGCCTCCCCTCTGGACGCTGCCACCGGATGTTGTACAAGGGTCAGAAAGGTGGTGGGAAGACAGGTGACCATCGAGCTCCCGCAGCCCAGGCGCCAGAACCGCCCATCGGGGGAAGCACGACCGTCCGCCACGGGCTGGTCTCCGGCCGACGAGCTGGCCGCCCTTGAAACCGTCTGGGCCAGCCTCTGCCAGGACGCGGCGAGCCCCGCCCCGTCCCTGCAACTGCCGGTCCTTTCCCGCTCCAGCCTCAGCCGTGACGCGGATCGGCGGCCCCTGCGCCAGGTCCAGCGCCGCGGCAACGATGCCGACCGCAACGATGCCGACCGGATCGCCTCCTGAGGAGGGGCGTGCGCTGGCGCCTGCGTTTTCTTTCGCAATCTTTCGTGGTGCAGGCGTCATCCTTCGTGGTGAAGGAATGTATGGATCCTTTTCCTGGCACTGAGCGCTGTAACGATTCTGGCTGAATTCAGGGGAATCCGCTGAGAATCGCAGCTTGACATCGTCGGCGGGCACGGCCTTCCGGGGAACCACGTCCCGCTGTTCCCCCGCACCGGTTCCTGTCTGAATCCGCCAGGTGGGCCGCCCCCGGCGATGCTCCTCCCTCTGCCCTTTGCCCTGTTTCCCCCATGGCCCTGGTCCAAGCCCCGTCCCTTGGCATCGAGCGTTTCGCCGATGACCGCAACAAGGAGAACTGGTCAAAAGCCTCCCAGCAGGATCGTGACGCCATCATCCGCCTGGTGTATCAGCAGGTGCTGGGCCAGCAGTATGTGATGCAGAGCGAGCGCCTCACCGGTGCCGAATCCCTGTTCCGCAACGGTTATCTCACCGTGCAGGAATTCGTGCGCACCCTCGCCAGGAGCGGTCTGTATCGCTCCCGCTTCTTCGAGAACTGCAATCCCTACCGCTTCATCGAACTCAACCACAAGCATCTCCTCGGCCGGGCTCCCCACAACAAGGCGGAGATGCTGCACCACTTCACGATCCTGCAGGAGCAGGGCTACGACGCCGAGATCGATTCCTATATCGACAGCCCCGAGTACCAGGAGCGCTTCGGCTCCGACGTGGTGCCCTATCTGCACGGCTGGGACTACTCCGCCGGCCACCAGGGGCAGCAGTTCTCCTGGCTGATGCAGCTGGCCGGCGGGGCGGCGGCGTCGGTGAAGGGAGACAGCGCCGGCACCCGCTTCAAGCTGGGCCGGGCCCTGCACCAGGACCGGGCCGTGACGGTGACGGTCCTGCGTCCCCGCTTCAGCGGTGAATCCTTCTTCCAGGCCAACCTGGCCCAGGGCGGAGCCAGCGTCGATGGTCCGATCTCCCGCAGCGGCCAGAGCACCGATCCCGCCCGCGGCCACCGCGAGGAGGCCCTGGTGGTGTCGGCCGGGGTGCGTGGCACCAGCTCCCCCAGCGGCCGGGTGGCCACCATCACCGCCACCGGGCTGGTGAACAACGCCGTGGTGCGCAGCGGTGCCTATGTGATGCGGGTGCCCTACAGCCGCATGAACGAGGCCCTGCAGCGGGTGCAGCGTCTCGGCGGCCGGGTGGTGCGCGTCAGCGTCAACTGAGGTCCTGTGGCGGGGGGTCAGGGCCGCAGGTCCACCCCCCGCCCGGCCAGCAGCTGGCGGCAGGCCATCAGGGCCGAGAGGCTCACCCCGGCCGTGCCCTCGCCCGGGTGGATGGCATCGCCGCACAGCCACAGCCCCGTCAGGGGGGTGCGGCTGGCCAGGCCGAAGGGCCCGAAGCGGCTGGGGTGCTGGCCCAGGCCGCCCACATAGCCCCAGGGCCTGCCGGTCCAGCCGGCAAAGCCCCGGGGGGTGGCCAGCTCCCCGTGCAGCCAGTCGGCGGGCCCCACCCCCAGCAGCCGCTCCAGGCCCCCCTGGATGGCGGCCATCGCCTGCTGCTTCTGCGCCTGATAGGCGGCCTCGTCCCCGCCGAACCAGGGGCGGGCCGGGGTGAACACGCTGGCGATCACCGTGGCGCGCCCGGCGGGCGCCCGACCGTCCCCCTCCTGGCTGACCGACACGAACAGGGAGCCGGGGTCAGGGGCCTCCAGCTGCAGGTGGCTGGGGCACCCCGGCGGCAGCCGGTCCCGCTCGACGGCTCCGTAGAACACCAGGGCACCGCTGGGTTCGCTCAGGGCCTCGAGCCGCCGCCGGTAGCCGGCGGGGAGCGCATCCCCGAGCAGGGCCGGCAGGGTCTGGGGAGGCAGGCTGACGACCACCGCGGGGGCGCTGAGGTGGAACGCCTCCCCCGCTGGGTTCCTGGCGCCGGGGGGGCCACCGCCACGCCGGCCCGCGATCCGCCACTCGCCCCCGGGCCGCTCCT
>NZ_JAGQBM010000001.1:0-103070 GCF_024345635.1 Cyanobium sp. Lug-B | reverse complement strand
CGCGCCACCGGCTCCCGCGGCCGCGGCGCCCACGCCTCCAGCTCCCGTGCCCGCGCCCGCGCCTCCCGCGGCAGCGGCGCCCGTGCCCGCCCCCCAGAGTCCCGCCGAGGACCCCCAGGACTGGAGCGCCGAACTCACCCATCTGGATCTGCAGCTGCGCCGTCTCGGCTGGGACCGGGACCGGGAGGCCGCCTATCTGCAGCGCTGCTTCGGCCACCCCAGCCGCGACCGGATCACCGTCTACGCCGACCTGATCGCCTACCTGCAGGCGATCGAGACCCTCGAGCCCGGCTGCGACCCCGCCACGGCGGCGGTCCCGCTGCGGCGGGCCGACCTGCTTGAGCAGTGCAACCTGCTGCTGCAGCAGCTGGGCTGGGACGGGAGCATGGGCCGGAGCTTCCTCGAGAAGCAGATGGGAGTCAGCAGCCGCCAGCAGCTGAAGGACGCCGACCTGCTGCGCTTCAACATGCTGCTGGAGGAGGAGACGCTGCGGGGCACCGCCGAGGCGCCGGTGCCCCCGGGCCAGGAGGGCTGATCCCGATCGGCGGCGCGGGCCGGGCCCCGGGATGCCACGCCGGGGCCTCCACCCCCGCCGAAATCCCCCGGCCCGCCTGGATCTGAGCCCGTTTCATCTGGCGACAAAGGCCTGCACGGCGCCGCCGATGGCCGCCGGCTGCGTGCGACGCTGAATCCCCTGTCTTGCCTCGGGAGATCCACCGGTGACCATCAGGATCGGCATCAACGGGTTCGGACGCATCGGTCGCCTCGTCTTCCGCATCGCCTGCGGGCGCGATGACATCGAGGTGGTGGGCATCAACGACCTGATCGATGTCGACTACATCGCCTACATGCTCCGCTACGACTCCACCCATGGCCGTTTCAAAGGCGAGGTGGCCGTCGACGATGGCGCCCTGGTGGTGAACGGCCGCCGCATCCGCATCAGTTCGGAGCGCGATCCCGCCGCCCTGCGCTGGGGTGATGTCGGTGCCGATGTGGTGCTCGAATCCACCGGCCTGTTCCTGAGCGATGAGCGGGCCAGGGCCCACATCGCTGCGGGGGCCTCCAAGGTGGTGATGTCGGCCCCCTCCAAGGACGACACGCCGATGTTCGTGATGGGGGTGAACC
Organism: Cyanobium sp. Lug-B; assembly: GCF_024345635.1. NCBI lineage: Bacteria > Bacillati > Cyanobacteriota > Cyanophyceae > Synechococcales > Prochlorococcaceae > Cyanobium > Cyanobium sp. Lug-B. The sequence goes on along the minus strand of NZ_JAGQBM010000001.1, from coordinate 101,945 downwards.
ACACCACCTATGCCGGCCAGGACATCGTCTCCAATGCCTCCTGCACCACCAACTGCCTGGCGCCGATGGCCAAGGTGCTGCACGACAGCTTCGGCATCCGCGATGGTCTGATGACCACCGTCCACGCCACCACCGCCACCCAGAAGACGGTCGACGGGCCGTCGGTCAAGGACTGGCGCGGCGGCCGTGGTGCCGGCCAGAACATCATCCCCTCATCCACCGGCGCGGCCAAGGCGGTGGGCAAGGTGATCCCGGCCCTGAGCGGCAAGCTCACCGGCATGGCCTTCCGGGTCCCCACCCCCAACGTGTCGGTGGTAGACCTGACGGTGAATCTCGAGCGGGGCGCCAGCTACGACGCCATCAAGGCCGCCATGCGGGAAGCCGCCGCCGGTCCGATGGCCGGGATCCTGGGCTACACGGAGGACGCCGTGGTCTCGACCGATTTCCTCGGCGAAACCTGCACGTCGATCTTCGATGCCTCCGCCGGCATCGCCCTCACCGACACCTTCGTGAAGGTGGTGTCCTGGTACGACAACGAGTGGGGGTACTCCAGCAAGTGCCTCGACCTGATCGCCCACATCTCCCGCTGATCAGCCCGTGGCGCGGACGCGGCAATGGCTGCGCACCAGGGTGGCGCCCAGTTCGATCTGGCGCTGATTGGCGTAGGCCTCGCGCTCCAGGGCCTTCTCCCAGTCGGAGGCTCCGGCGTAGAGGGGATCGTCGAGGTGGAGTTTCAGTTCCGCCGGCACCTCCTGGCTCAGCCCCAGGGTCCGCGGAACGGAGCGCAGGCCGCCCGCCGCGCAGCTCTGGGCCACATGGATCGCCTCGTGGTTCAGCACCTGGGCGAAATCCACGGTGCCCTTGTCGACCACGGCGGGCTTGATCCGCAGGGTGCGAGCGGCGTGGTCCCATTCCCCGGCGGCGCCCGTCTTTCTGGGTTCCGCCAGCTGCACCTGCACCCCGGCCTGCTCGAGCACGCTGAGCAGATCGGCGATGGCGCGGCGCTTCTCGCCGTGGTCCGGCGGGGCGTCGATCAGGGCCTGCAGCTCATCCACCGAGAGTTCGGGTTCCCCGGCCCGGCGGCGGTAGAGAAAGCGGATACCTCCACCGGCCAGGGGTTCGGCCCTGGGGATCCACTGCCGGTCGGCCTCCTTGAGGTTCTCCAGCAGGCCCCCCTCGATCAGGGCCATCGGCCGCAGGCTCGGATCGGGGGCCGGATCGAAGCGCTCCAGCAGACGGGTGGTGATCTCGGGGGCCTGCTCGGGCAGGCTCCCCATCGGCTCGAGCAGGCCGGAGAGGGCGGCTCCCCCCAGCACCAGCACGGCCACCCCGCCGGCCAGCCCCCAGGCGCGGCCATGGCGGGGCTTCGGCTCCAGCAGGTCTCCGCAGCGCCCGCAGCGGGGCAGCCCCGTGTAGGGAGGCTCCATCCGCAGGGGGCGACCGCGGCAGGTGGGACAACGGAAGCGGGCCATCGCTCGGCAGACCGACCACCAGCATGACCGCAAAGGGGCCGGGACGTCGCGGCGGTGTGCGGTGGTTGCGAGGATCGCCACCGGTTTGATCCCATCCACGCGATGCCCCTCCACGCCCTCGTGCGCCAGCTGCAGGCCGCCCCCCTCACCGCCGAGGTGAAGGCGCGCTGCGGGCGGGCCGAGCGCCTGCGGCTGAGCGGGGCGGGTCGGGCGGCCCGGGCCCTGGTGGCCAGTGCCCTGGCGGGCTCCAGTGAGGCGCCCCTGCTGGTGGTCGTGCCGACCCTGGAGGAGGCGGGCCGCTGGGCTTCCCTGCTGGAGCTGATGGGCTGGCCCCTGTGTCAGCTCTATCCCACCAGCGAGGGCTCCCCCTACGAGCCCTTCGACCCCACCAGCGAGATCACCTGGGGCCAGCTGCAGGTGCTGGCTGAGCTGGTGGGCGACGGGGAGGGGGCTTCGGGTACCGGCGTTGGCCGCTTCGCGGTGGTGGCCACCGAGCGGGCCCTGCAGCCCCACCTGCCGCCGCCGCCCCAGCTGGCGGCCCGCTGCCTCACCCTGCGCCGGGGCGATCGGCTGGATCTGGAGCAGCTGGCCCACACCCTGGCGGGCCTGGGCTACGAGAAGGTGCCCACGATCGAGCAGGAGGGCACCTGGAGCCGCCGGGGCGACATCGTCGATGTGTTTCCGGTCAGCGCCGAGCTGCCGGTGCGGCTGGAGCTCTTCGGTGAAGACCTGGAGAAGCTGCGGGAGTTCGATCCCGCCACCCAGCGCTCCCTCGATGTGATCGAGCGGGTGCGGCTCACCCCCACCAGTTACGCCCCCCTGATCGCCGAGGCCCTGCGGGAGCGGATGCCGGAAGGGCTGGAGCGGCTGCTGGAGCCCGCCGCCCTCGACCAGCTGCTGGAGGGGGGCACGCCGGAGGGAATGCGGCGGCTGATGGGGCTCGCCTGGGAGGCGCCGGCGACGCTGCTCGACTACCTGCCCGCCGGCACCCTGGTGGCGATCGATGAGCGGCGCCAGTGCCTGGCCCACGGCCAGCAGTGGTTCGACCATGCCGCCGAGCACCACGGCGAGGTGGTGAAGGCCGCCGATGGTGAGTCGCCCCTGCCCCTGCCCGCCCGGCTGCACCGGCCGATCGCGGCGGCCCTGGGGGAGGCGGAGGCGTTCACGGGCTTCGATCTGGCGGAGCTGCACGAGAGCGACCGCCACCCGAACGACCTCGACCTGGCCAGCCGCCCGGTGCCGGCCCATCCCAACCAGTTCGGGCGTCTGGCGGAGCAGATCAAGGGGCACCTGCGCGAGAAGGCCCGGCCCTGGATCGTCTCCGCCCAGCCGTCACGGGCCGTGGCCCTGCTGGAGGAGCACGACTGCGTCACGCGCTTCGTGCCCAACGCCCGCGACTTCCCGGCCATCGAGCGGCTGGTGGAGCAGGGGACCCCGGTGGCGCTCAAGCTGCGCGGCACCGCCGAGCTGGAGGGATTCCAGCTGCCGGCCTGGAAGCTGGTGCTGTTCACCGACCGGGAGATCTTCGGCCAGCACAGCCTGGCGGCCGGGGGCTATGTGCGCCGGCGCCGCAAGGCGGCCAGCCGCACGGTGGATCCCAACAAGATGCTCCCCGGCGACTTTGTGGTGCATCGCAACCACGGCATCGGCCGCTTCCTGAAGCTGGAGAAGCTGGCCATCGGCGGCGAGGTCCGCGACTACCTGGTGGTCCAGTACGCCGACGGGCTGCTGCGGGTGGCCGCCGACCAGCTGGGCAGCCTGGGGCGCTACCGGGCCAGCAGCGACAGCCCGCCGGAACTCAACCGCATGGGCGGGACGGCCTGGACCAAGGCCAAGGAGCGGGCCCGCAAGGCGGTGGCCAAGGTGGCCATGGATCTGGTGAAGCTCTACGCCGAGCGCCACCAGGCGCCGGGCTTCGCCTTCCCCTCCGATGGCCCCTGGCAGGGCGAACTGGAGGATTCCTTCCCCTACGACCCCACCCCCGACCAGCTCAAGGCGATCGTGGAGGTGAAGCGCGACATGGAGCGCCCCCAGCCCATGGACCGCCTCGTCTGCGGCGATGTGGGCTTCGGCAAGACGGAAGTAGCGATCCGAGCCATCTTCAAGGCGGTCACTGCCGGCCGGCAGTGCGCCCTGCTGGCCCCCACCACCGTCCTGGCCCAGCAGCACTGGCGGACCCTCAGCGAGCGCTTTGCCCCCTATCCGCTCAAGGTGGCCCTGCTCAACCGCTTCCGCACCGCCGCCGAGCGCAAGACGATCCAGGACGGCCTGGCGGCGGGCACGATCGATGTGGTGGTGGGCACCCACCAGCTGCTGGGCAAGGGCACCCGCTTCCAGCAGCTGGGTCTGCTGGTGGTGGACGAGGAGCAGCGCTTCGGTGTGAACCAGAAGGAGAAGATCAAGGCGCTGCGCAAGGACGTGGACGTGCTGACGCTGTCCGCCACGCCGATCCCGCGCACCCTCTACATGAGCCTCTCGGGGGTGCGGGAGATGAGCCTGATCACCACGCCGCCGCCGCTGCGGCGCCCGATCAAGACCCACCTGGCCAGCCTGGACGAGGAGGCGGTGCGCAGCGCCATCCGCCAGGAGCTCGACCGCGGCGGCCAGGTGTTCTACGTGGTGCCGCGGGTGGAGGGCATCGAGGAGGTGGCCGGCCAGCTGCGGGCGATGCTGCCGGGGCTGCGGCTGCAGGTGGCCCACGGCCAGATGCCGGAGGGGGAACTGGAGAGCGCCATGGTGGCCTTCAACGCCGGCGAGGCCGACGTGATGCTCTGCACCACGATCATCGAGAGCGGCCTGGATATCCCCCGGGTGAACACGATCCTGGTAGAGGACGCCCACCGCTTCGGCCTGGCCCAGCTGTACCAGCTGCGGGGCCGGGTGGGCCGCAGCGGCATCCAGGCCCACGCCTGGCTGTTCTATCCCGGCGATGCCTCCCTCAGCGACGCGGCCCGCCAGAGGCTGCGGGCGATCCAGGAGTTCGCCCAGCTGGGTTCCGGCTACCAGCTGGCCATGCGCGACATGGAGATCCGGGGGGTGGGCAACCTGCTGGGGGTGGAGCAGAGCGGCCAGATGGAGGCAATCGGTTTCGACCTCTACATGGAGATGCTGCAGGACTGCCTGGCCGAGATCCAGGGCCAGGACATCCCGGCGGTGGACGAGACCCAGATCGACCTGCCGGTGACGGCCTTCATCCCGGCCGACTGGATCACCGAGGCCGACGAGAAGATGGCGGCCTACCGGGCCGCCGCCGAGTGCGGGGGCAAGGCGGCCCTGGTGGAGCTGGCCGCCGGCTGGGCCGACCGCTACGGCCCGATTCCGGCGCCGGTGCAGAGCCTGCTGCAGCTGATGGAGCTGAAGCTGCTGGCCCGCCGCTGCGGCTTCTCGCGCATCAGGCCGGAGAAACCCAACATCGCCCTGGAAACGCCGATGGAGGAACCCGCCTTCCGCCGCCTGCGCCAGGCCCTGCCCCAGCACCTGCACGGCCGGCTGGTGTACCAGGGCGGCGCCGGCAGCACCGCCAAGGTGCTGGCCCGGGGGCTGGGGGCCCTCTCCCCCGCCCAGCAGGTGGAGCAGCTGATGGCCTGGCTCTCCGCCATGGCCGGCCAGATCCCCGAGGCCGATGGGCGCACCGAGGAGCAGCGGGCCGAGGAGCAGGCGGCGAAGAACGCGGCGGTGCTGGTGGTGTGAGGGCCCCCCACGGCACCACGGGCTCAGGCGCAACCGCCGCGGACATCGCGGTGGTCATTCCGCTGTTCAACGGCGCCCCCTGGATCCGCCAGACGCTGGCATCCGTGCTGGCCCAGACCCTGCCGGCCCGGGAGATCATCGTCGTCGACGACGGCTCCAGCGACGACTCGGCGGCCATCGTCCGCTCCTTTCCCCAGGTGGCCCTCTATCGCCATCCCGGCAGGGGCACCCACCAGACCCGTCAGTTCGGCTTCGCGCGCAGCACGGCGGCCTTCGTCACCTTCCTCGACCAGGACGACCACTGGCATCCCCGCCACCTCGAGCTGCTCAGCACGCTGCTGCTGGACGATCCTGCCGCCGGTGCGGCGGTCTCCCGCACCCTCACCTACGAGGACGAACGGGAGCTGTCCTTCCCGGAGCCGTGCCTTCGACCGGAACGGTTCGACCCCTGGGACACCTTTCCCTTCCACCGCATTGACACCCCCTCCTTCGTGCTGATCCGCCGCGGAGCCCTGGAGGCCATCGGCGGCTGGCCGGCCCGGAATGCCTGGAGCAGTGATGTGCAGGCCTGGTTCCAGCTGGCCTCCGTCGCCCCGATGGTGCGGAACGCCACGGCCACCGCCGCCTATCGCGTGCAGCACCGGGAGGCCACCAGCACCCGCTGGCGCCTGGAGCGGGCCCACGAGTACTTCCTCAACATCCGCACGAGCTGCGAGGCCCTGGCCCGCGAGCGCGGCCTCAGCCATCCGGCGGAAACGGACCTGCGCCTGCAGCAGTGCCGGATTCTCGGACCCATGGCCCAGGTGATCGGGGCCATGGAGCGATTCGATGCGGCGCTGATGCGGTCCGCCCTGACGCAACTGGAAGCGGAACTGTCCCGAGCAGCGGCGCTCCGGTCGGAGACGCCTGGATCGGCCCGTCTGCGGGACCGCGTCATCGGCACCCTGGAGTGGTACCTGCGCCCGACCCTCACCGGGAGCGACGTCCGGCAGCGGCGACGTCTGGTGCGGACCCTGCACCGGGGCCAGCCCGCCACCATCCGGCACCTGGGCCGGCTGGTGCCGTTCCATCCGGAGAATGCCTATCCGACGTCCGTTCTGATCGGTTACCTGCTGGAGGACCCCTGGCAGCCGCGTGCCTGGTGGCAGCTGCTGCGCCACCGGGGGGGGCCGATCACCCGCAACGGTCTCGGCCGCCTGGGGCGTTTCCTGGGGCGTTGCCGCGCAGGATCGCCATGGCTTCGGCGGGGGTGCAGAACGCGAATCGGGAGCGCTCGGGGTGGGCCATCAGGGCCTGCAGGCAGCGCTCGATTCTCGGCAGCGATTCCGGCTCGACGGGGGCGTTGGAGTGAATCGCGAAGGCCAGATAGGGATGTCGCTGCCGGGCGATCGCCCGGTCGACCATCGCGCTGAACCCGTTGGGATGGCTCCAGTCCCGCCACATGGAAAGGGGGGTGTCCTGCAGCCGGTGACGGAGGCCGTTGTGGCGCAGCCGCCGCCATCGCTGCTTCAGGCTCTGCGGCCCCCAGCCGTAGCGCAGGTGGGCGGAGGTGAGGGGCAGGAGTGTGATCTCCCGTTCACCTGGCCTGGCCCGGCGGCGAAAGTCGCGGCGGGAGGGGGCATAGGGTTCGCGGGGCACCCGGTAGTAGTCCGGCAGATCGCCCGAGTGGGGCGGCTTGCGTGAGTCCAGCGCATTGGGGGGCAGGCCGGGCTCGATGGTCAGATCGAAACGGAATCCCAGGGCTTCCGCCCGATTGATGGCCTGCGTTCCGCACCAGTAATTGCCGAAGCGCAGCGAACGGCACGGCGACCCGAGGCTGGTTTGGTGGGCTTCCGCGGCGGTGGCCAGGCATTCCGCCACCCAGTCGTCGTGGCCGTGGTCATCCAGCCAGTCGCCGGAGTCCCCACACCAGCGATAGGTGTGGACATGGGCACCCAGCTCATCACCGGCGTCGATGGCCTCCTGGATCAGCTCCCGGTAGTGATCCGCGGCCCAGGAGGCACGGCCATGGGCCAGGGCCACCTGCGGATCCATGCGGAGGAACCAGTTGACATGCACGGCGTCTCCCGTGAGCTGCTGCAGCGCCGATCGCCAGCTCCGGATGTACGCATGGGTGAGCTCGTAGCCCTTCCATGGCTCAGGGTGCTGACGGGACACGAAGAACACGTCCGGTTCCACATCGATGCAGATCAGGACGGGGATCTTCGATGTCACCGCCGATCGGGAGAACGCATGAAGGTGAGCGAGTCGTGCTGCTCATGCGGAGATTACGGCCGAGGGGATCGGCTGGCGATGGGTGGCCCCTGGGCCACCTGGCCTTGAGCGGGGCGCCCAGCCGATGAGAATGTCCGTTAAGGTGACGTCATCTTTCGTTACGCGCCGACATGGGTGAGCTGATCGAGGTCGCGGGCGCCACCCAGAATCCCCTGCTGCTGCCGGCCTTCCTGGGGGTGCTCGGCCTCGGTTTCTTCGCCCTGCTACAGTCCGCCGCCGGCAACAACGACGACGACGACTCCTCCCCCGGCGGCGGGCTGATGCAGCCCGTGGCCTGAGTCCGGCGTCTCAGCCTTCGCTGCCGCCGGCCTGCGACCGTTTCCAGGCGGCCGGCATCAGCACCAGAAACAGCAGCCACCAGGCGGCGATCACCGCAGAGACCCCGGCGGTGATCCACCACAGGTGCAGCACCAGCCAGCTCGCCCCGATCACCACCATGCCGGTGAGCAGGATGGTCCACGGCTGACACCACCAGGGCTTCAGGTCCCAGACCGAGCCGGGCGGGCTGCCCGGCATCCGGTCGTCTGGGTCAGGGCTTGGCAAGGGCCGCCGGCAGGTTGGCGCTGCCGGGCTCAAAGGCCTTCTGCAGGGTGGCACCCGCCTGCAGCTGCTTGCGCAGGGTGGATTCGGCCACCCGGTACTGGCTGTCGCGGTTGGTGCCGATGTCCTCCAGCTTGAGCCGCTGCACCTCCTGCTCGGTCATCTTCACCGGCACGTCCGGGTTGATGCCGTGCTTGTGGATGTCCCGGTTGCGGGGCGTCAGGTACTTGGCGATGGTCACCGTCATGCCGGAGCCGTCGGACAGGCCGCGCACGGACTGCACCAGACCCTTGCCGAAGGTCTTCTGGCCCACCAGCACGGCCCGGTTGTTGTCCTGCAGGGCGCCGGAAAGGATCTCGCTGGCGCTCGCCGAACCCTCGTTGACCAGCACCACCATGGGCTTGGTGGTGAGGGCCTGGCCGGTGGCCCGCTTGACGTCCTGGATGCCGTCGCGGGTCTTGGTGGAGACGATGATGCCCTCGTTGATCCACTGGCGGGCGATCTCGACGCTCGCCACCAGCAGCCCGCCCGGGTTGCTGCGCAGGTCGAGCACGTAGCCCTGCACCCCCTGGGCCTCCAGGTCCCGCACCGCCGCCCGCATGTCCTTGGTGGCAGTGGCGCTGAACTGCTTGAGCCGGATGTAGCCGATCTTCGTCCCGTCGGGCGCGGTGTTCACCTGGTGGGTGACCGCATGGATCTCGATCAGCTCCCGGGTCAGGGGGGTGTCGATGTTCTGGCCCTTGCGGCGCAGCACCAGGTTCACCGTGGTGCCCGCCTTGCCCCGGATCAGCTTCACCGCGTCCTCGGTGCTCATCCCCTTGGTGCTCTTGCCGTCGATCGAGACGATCACGTCCTTGGGCTGCACCCCGGCCCTGGAGGCCGGCGAACCCTCGATCGGCGAGATGACGACCAGCTCCTTGGTCTCCTTGTCGACGCTCAGCTGGATGCCCACCCCGGAGAGCTCCCCGGAGGTGTCGATCTGCATCTCCTTGAACTCCCGCGGGTCCAGGAAGCGGGTGTAGGGATCGTCGAGGGTGCTGAGCATGCCACGGATGCCCTCGTAGGCATCCTTGGGGGTGCTGTAGCTCTTGGAGAGCACACTCCGGCGCAGCTTGCGCCACTGCTCAGGTGTGTACTTGCCCGTGGTGTCCAGGTAGTCGCGGAAGACGATCTGCCACGCCTGGTCCATCACCTCCTTGGGGCTGTCGCTGATCGACACGGTTCCGGTGGGGGTCAGCACCATCTCCCGGGCCATCACCGCCGTGGCGGCACAGGCACCGAGACCAACCAGCACCACGACGGTGGCGCGAGCTCTGCCCATGGTGGGGATCCTCAAGGAGTCTGAAACGTGGTTCCAACGTAGCGCCGATGCCAGGGGTGGGCTCCCCGCTCAGGGGTCGACCCAGCGACCGTCCTCCTTGATCAGGGCGATCAGCGCCTCCACCCCTTCGGCTTCGGGAACCCGGCGGATTTCCTCCCGCCCCCGGTAGAGGGAAATGGTGCCGGGGGTCTTGCCGACGTAGCCGTAGTCGGCATCGGCCATCTCGCCGGGGCCGTTGACGATGCAGCCCATCACGGCGATGTCCAGGCCGGTGAGGTGCGCGGTGGCGTTGCGCACCGTGTGCAGCACCTCCTCCAGGTTGAACAGGGTGCGGCCGCAGCTGGGGCAGGCCACGTACTCCACCATCGTCTTGCGCAGCCCCATCGCCTGCAGAATCGAGTAGCAGACAGGGATCTCCTTCTCCGGCGCCTCGGTGAGCGACACCCGGATCGTGTCGCCGAGGCCCTCGGCCAGCAGGGTGGCGATGCCGGCGGTGCTCTTGATGCGGCCGTAGTCGCCGTCGCCCGCCTCGGTGACCCCCAGGTGCAGGGGGTAATGGAAGCCTTCGGCGTCCATGCGGAAGGCCATCATCCGGTAGGCCGCCAGCATCACCGGCGCCCGCGAGGCCTTCATCGACACGACGATGTTGTGGAAATCGAGGCGGTCGCAGATGTGGATGAACTCCATGGCGCTCTCCACCATCCCCAGGGGGGTGTCGCCGTAGGTGAACAGCATCCGCTCCGCCAGGGAGCCGTGGTTGACACCGATCCGCAGCCCCTTGTCCTGGTCCTTGAGCAGGCTCACCAGGGGTTCGAGGGTGGCCTGGATGCGCTCGCCGATCGCGGCCACCTCCTCGGGGGTGAACTCCGTGCGGTTGGGGTCGGGTTTGTCGAACACATAAAGGCCCGGATTGATCCGCACCTTGTCGACGTGCTGGGCCACCTCCAGGGCGATCTTCATGCCGTTGTGGTGCACGTCGGCCACCAGCGGCACCGGCCGGTAGGTGTCCTCCAGCCGCTGGCGGATCTCCTTCACCGCCTTGGCATGGGCCAGGCTCGGCACCGTCAGCCGCACGATCTCGCAGCCGGCCTCGTGCAGGCGGCGGATGCCGGCGGTGGCCCCTTCGATGTCGAGGGTGTCCTCGTTGATCATCGACTGCACCACCACGGGGTGCTCGCTGCCCACCCACACGTCGCCGACACGGACGCTGCGGGTCTTGCGGCGGCGGATCACCGTGTCGAAGCGGGGGTCACTGGCCCAGTCGGCCGGGAGGGGGGAGGTCCCCGGGGCTGTGGTGGTGGGTGTGGCCAGGGTGCCGGTCATCTCGCGTGGGCCGGTGATGGCCAAAGCCTGTCACAAAGAGGGTGTCGGCGGTCGGTCCTCCTGCAGGCGACGCCGCACCTCCTGCAGGTCCTGCCAGGTGAGCCACTTGGGGGAGCCCTTTTCGCGCGAGGGATTGCGCAGCAGGTAGGAGGGATGGAACACGGGCATCACCCAGCGGCCCTGCCAGGGGTGCCAGCGGCCCCGCAGCCGGGTGATCCCCCCCTTGATTCCCAGCACCCCCTCCAGGGCGGTGGCGCCGGCCAGCAGCACCACGGCGGGATCGACGGCGGCGATCTGGGCGGCCAGCCAGGGGGCGCAGGCGGCGATCTCCTGGGGCGTGGGCCGGCGGTTGTCCGGCGGACGGCACTTCACCACGTTGCAGACGTAGGCGTCGCGCTCGCTGTCCAGCCCCACGCTGGCCAGCATCTGGTCAAGCAGCTGGCCGGCCCGACCCACGAACGGCCGGCCGCTGGCGTCCTCCTGGGCACCCGGCCCCTCGCCGATCACCATCAGCCGGGCCGCCGGATCGCCGCGGCTCACCACCACCGTCCGGCGGCCCTCCGCCAGGCCGCAACGGCGGCACTCGCGGCAGTCCCGCTCCAGAGCCGCCAGATCGGGTGGCCCAGCGGGTGCGTCGATCACCCCGGCGGTGTGCACCGTGGCGGTGGCCTCCGTGGCGGTGGGCTCCCTGGCGGCAGGTTCCGCGGTGGCGGGGTCCTCACCCAGAAGGGACGGCTGCAGGGGAGAGGGTTGCCGGGGAGAAGGTTGCAGGTGATCGGGAGCCATCGCCCCATTGTTCGCCATGGTCGCGGGCGTAGGGCAAGATGGCCGGATTGCCGAATCGCGCCCTCCAGACGGCGCGCGCTGCCATGCCGGCCCCGTTGACGCTCTCCGCCCGGGCGCAGGCGTTGCAGCCATCGCTCACCCTCGCCATCACCGCCAAGGCCCGCGAGCTGCGCGGCGAGGGCAAGGACATCTGCAGCCTCAGCGCCGGGGAGCCCGACTTCGACACCCCCGCCTTCATCCGCCAGGCGGCCGCCGAGGCGCTGGAGGCCGGCCATACCCGCTACGGGCCCGTGGCCGGCGAACCGGAGCTGCGCCAGGCGATCGCCGCCAAGCTCAGCCAGGAGAACGGCGTTCCCACCCGCCCCGACCAGGTGCTGGTGACCAACGGCGGCAAGCAGGCCCTCTACAACCTCTTCCAGGTCCTGCTCGACCCCGGCGACGAGGTGCTGCTGCCGGCCCCGTACTGGCTCAGCTACCCGGAGATGGCCCACCTGGCCGGCGCCAGCGTGCGCTGCCTGATCACCGATGCCAGCGGCGGGTTCCGCTTCAGCCCCGAGCAGCTGGAGGCGGCGATCACCCCGGCCAGCCGGCTGCTGGTGCTCAACAGCCCCTCCAATCCCACCGGCATGGTGCTCAGCCGCGCCGAGCTGGAGGGGATCGCCGCCGTGCTGCGCCGCCATCCCGCCGTGGCGGTGGTCTGCGACGAGATCTACGAGCTGCTGCTCTCCCCCGGCCACGTGCACCACAGCCTGGCGGCGGTGGCACCCGACATCGCTGAGAGGATCTTCATCGTCAACGGCTTCGCCAAGGGCTGGGCGATGACCGGCTGGCGCATCGGCTGGCTGGCGGGCGCCCGCCACGTGGTGGCCGCCGCCAGCGCCCTGCAGAGCCAGAGCACCAGCAACGTCTGCAGCTTCGCCCAGTTCGGCGCCCTGGCGGCCGTGAGCGGATCCCGCGACTGCGTCCAGGAGATGGCGGCCGAATTCAGCCGTCGCCGCTCCCGGCTCAGCGACGGCCTGATGGCGATCAGCGGCCTCAAACTGCTGCCCCCCGAAGGGGCCTTCTACGCCTTCCCCGACGTCAGCGCCTGGGGCCTGGATTCGATGACCCTGTGCGGCCGGCTGCTGGAGGAGGTGGGGCTGGCGGTGGTGCCCGGTGCCGCCTTCGGCGACGACCGCTGCATCCGCCTCTCCTGCGCGGCGTCCCCGGCCACGATCGACGACGGCCTGGAGCGGCTGCGCCGCTTCGGCGCCAGTCTCTGATCGCCCAGCCGATGCCGGTGCCGAAGAAGCTGGTGGTGCTGGGCGACAGCGGCGTCTACGGCTGGGGCGACCCCGAGCAGGGCGGCTGGTGCGAGCGCCTGCGGCGGCACTGGATGGAGCTGCCCCAGGGCCCGGTGCTCTACGGCCTGGGGGTGCGGGGGGATGGGCTGGAGCGGCTGGCGGCCCGTGCCGAGGCGGAGGTGACCAGCCGGGGTGAACTGCGCCGCCAGCGGCCCCAGGGGATCCTGCTGTCGATCGGCCTGAACGACACGGCCCGGGTGGGGCGGCCCGACGGCCGCCACCAGCTGGCCCCCGACGCGTTCCTGTTCGGCCTGCGGCAGCTGCTGCCCCGGCTGACGTCCATCGCCCCGGTGTTCGTGCTGGGGCTGACGCCGGTGGATGAGGTCGTCATGCCCTTCGCCGAGATGCTCTGGTACGACCTGGCCACGGTGCGCCGCTATGAGGGCCTGCTGGAGGAGGCCTGCATGGAGGCCGACGTGCCCTTCCTGCCGCTGCTGGATGGCCTGCTGGCCGACCCCCACTGGCTGCAGTGCCTGTGCAGCGACGGCCTGCACCTCAACAGCGACGGCCACGGCCAGCTCTACCGGCGCCTGCGCAGCTGGGGCGCCCTGCTGGAGTGGGCCGGGCTCGATCCCCACAGCAGCGTGACGGCCGGCTTCTGAGGCATCGCTCCAGCGGCCACTGTTCCCCATGCCGGTGCCGCCGGCATCACCCGTTCGGGTGAAAGGGACTCCCTCGGTGGGGTGAACCGCCGCCGAGGGCCAACGGCGACCCTGAAGAAACGGACCCCCGTGCCTTCTGCCATGGATCGCCCCCCGCCCCCCTCGCCCCCGCCTCCGGCACCCGTGGTGCTGAGCACCCGCCGGTTGCCGGCGCCGGATCTCTGTCCCGGCTGCCGGGAGATTCCCGAGGCGATCGTGGATCGCCGCACCCGCAACCGCCGCCGGCTCAGGGCCTACGCCGACGCCACCGATCCGGCCACCCGGCTCCGCTGGCGGAACCTGCTGGTGGAGGACAACCTGCCGCTCGTCTTCTCGATCGCCGGCCGCCAGGGCGCCGACGCCGGCCTGGCCTTCGAGGACCTGGCCCAGGTGGGCAGCCTCGGCCTGATCAAGGCCGTCGAGGCCTTTGATCCCGACCGCAACGTCAGCCTCAGCAGCTTTGCTGTGCCGTATATCCAGGGGGCGATGCGCCGCGAGCGGCGGGACCGCCAGCCCCTGGTGCGTCCGCCACGGCCCCTGTGGGATCTGCACCAGCAGGTGCTCGCCCTGCAGGAGGGGCGCCGCCGCCAGGGCCTCGACCCGCTGTCGCCCGCCGCCCTCGCCGATCGGCTGGCCTGCGATCCGGCCCGGCTCGAGGAGGCCCTGGCGATCCGCCGGACCGCCGCGGTGCGCAGCCTGGATGCGCCCCTCGGCCCAGGGGTCGGCGAGCTTGAGGCGCCCAGCTGCCTGCTGGATCTGCTGGCTGCTCCCACCGGCCCGGTCGCCGAGGACCCGCTGGAGGCCCCGTGCGACCCCCGCGGCGCCGAGCGCCTGTGGCTGCGGCGCCAGCTGGCCGATCTCGATCCCCGGGAGCGGCAGCTGCTGGTGGGCCGCCTCGATGGGGGCTGCACCTGGGTGGAGCTGGGCCGGCAGCTGGGGATCCCGGCCCGTCAGGCCCAGCGCCGTCATGACGCCGCCCTTGATCGCCTCAGGCGCGCCGCCCTCGCCTGGCGCCAGGGGGACCTCAGCCCGACGCCGGCAGCAGCCACGCCACCAGCGCCATCGCCAGCAGGGCCGCCAGCAGGGTCTGGAGCCCGTTGACCACCTCGTTGGTCAGCCAGCGCCAGTGACGCTGCAGGCTGGCGCCCACCACGCTCTCGGCCAGGGTGGCCACCAGCCCGACACCGCCCACGATGGCCGCCAGCGGCCAGCCGCGGATCATCCCCAGGGCCGCCATCGCCAGGGTCATCAGGGCGCTGCCCAGCAGGCTGGCGGCGGTGCCCTCCAGGCTGATGGCCCCCTCGGTGCCGGGGGGCACCGGCCGCAGGCTGGTGATCAGCACGGTGTGCCGGCCCCAGCGCTTGCCGATCTCGCTGCCGAAGGTGTCGGCGAGCTTGGCGGCGAAGCTGGCGGCGAAGCCGGCCAGCAGCAGGGGCTGGCTGGCCGCCGGTGCCCGGCAGGTGAGCAGGGCCAGCACCGTCCCCACCAGGGCGGAGCCCCAGACGTTCTCCGGCCCGCGCCGGCCCTCCCGGCCTTCCGCCAGGCCCAGCTCCCGCTTGCGCCGGAACCCCAGCTTCGTCACGCCGCTGCCCAGGGCGAGATACACCACCACCGCCAGCCAGCCACGCCAGCCCAGGCTTCCCCACAGCAGGGTGCCCAGCACCCCGGCATGGACCCAGCCCGCCGGGGTGAGCAGGGGCAGCCGCTGGGCCAGGCCGATCAGCAGCCCGTTGATCGCCAGGGCCGCCAGCCAGTGCAGGGGGTCCTGGGGCGACAGCGGCAGCATGGCGGGGGCCCGTTGTGTTGCACAGATCTAAGCCAGGCGCAGCGGGGAGCCGGCTTCGGCGGATAATCGCTCCATCCGGCGGTGCACCGAATGGTCTTCAAGCGACCCAAGTTCTTCCTCGATCTGGGCGGCGGCGAAGGCAACCAGCCCCCGGCGGTGGTGGCGCCCCCCCGGGCCGAGGCCAAGCCCGCCCCGAAGGCCGCTGCCGAGACGGCCGAGGCCAAGCCGGCGTCGACCCCCGCCGCTTCAGCGGCTGCGGAGGCCACCCCCCAGCCCGTTTCGGGCCTCACCACCGCCGAGGCGATCGCGGCCGAGCTGGCCGCCGCCGAGGCCCTGCGGCCGGCCCCGTCGATGGCCACCTTCGCCCCCGACTGCGTCACCGCCGGCGGAGCCACCCCGATGAAGCGCCGCACCCCCGGGGCCAACCTGGCCGTGTTCAAGGAGATGGCGGCCGGCATGATGCGCTCCTGAGCGTCCGCCAGTCGGCCAGCAGGGCCAGGCCAGCCACC
Source organism: Cyanobium sp. Lug-B (assembly GCF_024345635.1). NCBI lineage: Bacteria > Bacillati > Cyanobacteriota > Cyanophyceae > Synechococcales > Prochlorococcaceae > Cyanobium > Cyanobium sp. Lug-B. The sequence goes on along the minus strand of NZ_JAGQBM010000001.1, from coordinate 86,260 downwards.
GCGGCCGTGGCCGTGCGCAGGATCGTGGGCCCCAGGCTCACCGGCTGCCAGCCGGCCGCTTCGGCCCGCTCCTCCTCCCGGGGGCTCCAGCCCCCTTCCGGGCCGATCGCCAGCCGGATTCCGGCCGCCGGGTCCGCGTTGCTCCCTCCCGCGCCCGTGCCGTCCACCAGCTCCCGCAGCCGCTGGCCGCAGAGGGGCAGCCCCTCCCGCCGGGTGGTGGCCAGCAGGGCGATGCCGGCCGTTGGCCGGGCCAGCCACTCCCCGGCCGGCTGGGGCGCGGCCAGCACCGGGTGCCACAGCCGCTCGCACTGCTCGGTGGCCTCCCGCACGATCCCCTGCCAGCGCTCGAGGGGACAGCGCTCCCCCGGGGCGGCCCGCTCGGCCAGCAGGGGCTGAAGCCGGTCGGCGCCCAGTTCGGTGGCCATGCGCCAGACCAGATCCGCCTCCCGCCGGGGCACGGCCATGGCGAGCTCCAGGGGCGGCCCCACCGACGCCTGCCGCTGCAGGGGTGCACAGGGGTCCTGCTCCAGCCGCAGGCCCCGCTCGGTGTCGAGCACCGCCGTCCACAGCCCGCCGACGCCGTCCACCAGGGCCAGGCGATCGCCGGGGCGATAGCGCAGCACCCGCTCCAGGTAGTGGCGTTCCTGGGGCTCGAGGGCCAGCCGGGCCTGGCTCGGGTCCCCGGTCGCCAGGGCGGCGATCCGCTCCGGGGATATCAGCAGCCGGCGCAGCTCCCGCCCCATCAGTCCCCGGAGAAGGGGCTTTCGGGCTCCTCGTCGATCGGCCAGTCCTCGTTGAGGCCGCCGATCACCAGCTCGGTGATCTCGAGCACGTCGTTGTCCAGCTGGCGCAGGGCGTTGATCAGCACATCGAGGGCCAGGGCATCGCTGGTGCCCAGGTCGACCCAGCAGCGGGCCCAGTCGTCCTGGTACTCCATCGGCCCCATGTTGTGCATCAGGGCCGGCAGACAGCGCTCGGCGGATTCAGTGTCGTAGGGGAGCCAGCCCAGGTCCACCCCCCCCTCGTGGGTCTGCAGGTTCTCGGCGTTGAAGCCGCCCAGCTTGCCGAGGAAGAACCAGCTGTCGAAGGCCGTCTCGACGTAGCCCCGCTCGGCCGCGCCGGGCTGGTCGGCGAAGTGCAGCCAGATCCAGCAGTTGAACGGATCCACCTCGCGAAATCGGACATCCATGGGGAGGGGGGAGACGGCGCGCGTGTCTCCCCATCCAACACGTTCCCGGGCATGGGCGCCCGGGCGCTCCCCGGTCGCAGGGGCGGACGGCATGCTGGTGGGATGCTCGACGTCATCGGTCTGCGCTACCACCCGGCCACGGCGGCGGCGCCGGTGCTGCGGGATGTGTCCCTGCAGCTGGCGGTGGGTGCCCCGGCCCTGGTGGCCGGCCGCAGCGGCAGCGGCAAGACCACCCTGCTGGAGGTGCTCTGCGGCCTGGCCGAAGCCGAAGCCGGCCGCATCCTCTGGCAGGGGGAGGTCCTCAGCAGCCGCCAGCGCCGCTGGCTGTGCGGGCTGGTGTTCCAGTTCCCGGAACGCCATTTTCTCGGTCTGACGGTGGGTCAGGAGCTGAAGCTGGGCCAGCGGCGTCTCACCGCCGAGAAGGCCGAGGCGGTGCTGGAGCAGGTGGGTCTCGGCCACCTCTCCCTGCAGCAGGCTCCCGAGCGGCTCAGCGGCGGCCAGCAGCGGCGTCTGGCCCTGGCGGTGCAGCTGGTGCGCGATGCCCGGGTGCTGCTGCTGGATGAACCCACCGCCGGTCTCGACTGGACCGTGCGGGAGGAGGTGCTGCAGCTGCTGGGGGAGCTGGCCCGGGAACGGGCCCTGCTGGTGGTGACCCACGAACCCGAGCTGTTCCGCGGCGTCATCGACCACGGCTGGCGCCTGGAGGGGGGCAGCCTGGGCCCCCTGGAGGCCCCCCGATCCGCCTCCTTACGATGACGGGCTGATGGTGGGGACAGCTTGATGGGGGACAGCCTGCTGCGGGCCACCGGCGCCGGGGGCGGCATCCGCATGGTGGCGGTCACCACCACCGCCGCCAGCCGCATGGCCAGCGATCGCCACGGGCTCTCCTTTCTCACCACCGCCCTGCTGGGACGCGCCATGACCGCGGGGCTGCTCCTGGCCAGCTCGATGAAGGTGGCCCACGGACGGGTGAATCTGCGCATCCAGTCCGATGGGCCCCTGCGCGGTCTGATGGTGGATGCGGGCCGGGACGGCACCGTGCGGGGCTACGTGGGCCGGCCGGACCTGGAGCTCGATCTCCTCCCCGACGCCGCCGGCGGCCACCGCTTCGACTTCCGCCGCGCCACCGGCACCGGCTACCTGCACGTGGTGCGGGACCGGGGCCAGGGGGAACCCTTCAGCAGCACCGTGGAGCTGGTGAGCGGTGGGATCGGCGAGGACGTGGCCTCCTACCTGCTCCACTCCGAGCAGACCCCTTCGGCCCTGTTCGTGGGCGAGACGATCGACAGCTCCGGGGTGCGCAGCGCGGGTGGGGTGCTGGTGCAGGTGCTGCCGAAGGCGGCACGGGAGCCCGCCCTGGTGGCCCTGCTGGAGGAGCGCTGCCGGGAGATCACCGGGTTCAGTGATCGGCTCGCCGCCAATGCCCACCAGCTCCACGCCCTGTTCGAGGACATCTTTCCGGACCTCGATCCCCAGCCCCTTGAGGCGGCGCCGATCGAGCAGGCGGTGCGTTTCCACTGCCCCTGCAGCCGTCACCGCAGCGTCAGCGCCCTGCGGCTCCTGGGCCGCGATGAGCTCAGCGCCATGCTGGACGAGGACGGCCAGGCGGAACTCACCTGCCATTTCTGCAGTGAGGTCTACCGGGTGGAGGCCCCCGAGCTGCAGGAGCTGATCGACGAGCTGGCCGCGGTCGCCTGAGCTGCGCTCAGGCGATCAGGAGGGCTCCGAGCAGCAGCAGCAGGATGGCGGGGATGCTCTGCAGCTGGAGGGTGGAGACCGGAAGGGCCGAGCCCACGGTGGGCCCCAGCCCACCGGCCAGTAGGCCGCCGAGGATCAGGCCCAGGCAGAGGAGGGCGAAGGACCAGCCCACCGCGGCCAGGAAGCGGCCGTTACGCCGCTGCAGGTTGAGCAGGGTGACGCCGGTGGCCAGGGCCGTCAGCAGTTCGGGGGCCGCCCCGGGCATCAGCACCAGCAGCACGAGAAGGACGCCGTCGGCGGCCAGCGGAAACCAGAGCTCCCGGCCGCTGGCCGGCTGCAGCCGGGGCAGGGAGAAACTGGGACGGGGCAGGCGGGAGGGGGGAAGCTGGGGCAGGCTCGGCAGGGCCGAAAGGGCCGGGCGACTCGGCGGTGGTGAGGCCTGTTCCCGCTGGGAGGCGGAGCGGGCGGCACTGCTGACCCGACCCTGCTGGCGTTCCTTGAGCCGATCCATCAACACGGCGTCGTAGGCCGCCTCGATGCGGGAGCGCACCATCGGATCGTCACCGGCCTCCTTCAGCCGAGCCAGCTTGGCCTCCTGGACCGTGTCGAAGGAGGCATCCGGGGCGACGCCCAGCCGCTCGTACGGGTCGGAGGCGTCAGGGGCCGGCTGGGTCTGGTCGGATCCTTGGTTCATACCACCGAGCGTATCGAGCCAAGGCTAAAAAAGCGGTTCACTGCGGTGATATCCGGCTTCCTGTTGCAGACGGCGCCGGCAGGCTTCGGCTTCCTCGATGGCCAGGGAGCGGCGCCGCTTCAGCAGGGGCATCTGGGGCGGCAGGTGGCTGCCTTCTCGCATCTCCACGGCCCCCTGGGATGGCTGGAAGCTGACGTAATCACTGCCCCCGTCGCTGCGGGGACGCACGAGCCAGAGCGGGGATGGCGTCACGGATCGAGGCATCGCAGTGACCGTCCGTTGCGGCGTGACGAATTGTTGCTTCATTCTGCCCCCTCCAACCGCCTGGCGCGAGGGAGGGGATTCCCCCGGGCCGGCGCCCAAGCCCCCGGATTCAGAGGGCGATCGGCTCCACACCGCTCACCACCGGCGCCACCCCGTGCAGCTCCAGGTCGGGGTGGTCCTCCTGCAGCTGGTGCAGATTCCAGTCGTTGCGGAACAGCAGCACGGGGCGGTCCCAGGCGTCGCGGACCGTCTTGCAGTTGAACAGGCGTCCCACCCGTTCCAGCGCCGGCCAGCCGCCGCTCACCCAGCGGGCGACACTGAATTCCAGCGGTTCGAGCCGGCTGGTGACGCCGTATTCGTTCTCCAGCCGGTACTGCACCACCTCCAGCTGCAGCTGGCCCACCGCCGCCAGGATCGGATCCCGCTTGCTGGGGTCGGTGTCGTACAGCACCTGCACGGCGCCCTCCTCCCGCAGCTCGTTCACCCCCTTGCGGAAGCTCTTGAACGCCGAGGGGTTGGGGTTGCGGAGCCAGGCGAAGATCTCCGGGCTGAAGCAGGGAATCCCCTCGTATTCCACCCGCGCCCCGGTGTAGAGGGTGTCACCGATGGCGAACATGCCGGGGTTGTTGAGGCCGATCACATCGCCGGGGTAGGCGTCCTCCACCACCTCCCGGTCCTGGCCGAACAGCTTCTGGGGCCGGGACAGGCGGATGGTGCGGCCGCTGCGGGCATGGCGCACGCTCATGTCCTTCTCGAAGCGGCCGCTGCACACCCGCACGAAGGCGACCCGGTCGCGGTGGCGGGGGTCCATGTTGGCCTGCAGCTTGAACACGAAGCCGCTGAACTCGGGCCGCAGCGGATCCACCGGCCCCTGGTCGCTCTCCCGGGCCACCGGCGGCTGGGCCAGCTCCAGGAAGGCATCGAGGAAGGGGCGCACCCCGAAGTTGGTCATCGCCGAACCGAAGAACACCGGGCTCAGCTCACCGGCGTGCACCCGCTCCAGATCCAGAGCCGCGCCGGCCCCCTCCACCAGCTCCAGTTCCTCCTGGGCCAGCTCCAGCAGCTCCGCCTCCACGAGCCCGGCCCGATCGGGATCGCCGGGGGCCAGGCGCCGCTCCAGGCTCTGGCGGCCCCGTTCGGCCCGCTCGAACAGCAGCAGATCCTGGGAGCGCCGGTCGATGACGCCGCGGAAGCGGTCGCCGCTGCCGATCGGCCAGTTCACCGGCCAGCAGGCCAGCCCCAGCTCCTGCTCGATCTCGTCGATCAGCTCCAGGGGTTCGCGCCCCGGCCGGTCCATCTTGTTGACGAAGGTGAAGATCGGAATCCGCCGCATCCGGCAGACCTCGAACAGCTTGCGGGTCTGGGGCTCCAGGCCCTTGGCCGCATCCACCAGCATCACGGCGTTATCGGCGGCGGCCAGGGTCCGGTAGGTGTCCTCCGAGAAGTCCTGGTGGCCGGGGGTGTCGAGCAGGTTGACCGTGCTGCCGGCGTAGTCGAACTGGAGCACGGTGGAGGTGATCGAGATGCCGCGCTGCTTCTCCAGCTCCATCCAGTCGGAGGTCACCTTGCGCTGCTCCCCCTTGGCCTTCACCGCCCCGGCCTGCTGAATGGCCCCGCCGTAGAGCAGCAGCTTCTCGGTGAGGGTCGTCTTGCCCGCGTCGGGGTGGGAAATGATCGCGAAGTTGCGGCGCCGGCTCACCGCCGCCGCCAGGGCCGCGGCGTCGGTGTCCGGTACGGGGACGGAAGGGGGTCGGCTGGTCATGGGGCCAGCCTGCCAGGCGGGATGGGGCCGTGGATCTCCAGATAGCGGTCGTCCACCTCCCGCACCTGCAGCCCCTCCAGTCCGGCGGCCGCCAGCTGCTCGCTGACCTCGGCGCAGGTGAAGGCCGCCCGCAGCGAATGGGCGTAGTCCCGTCGCAGCACCGCCGGCGCCGCGCCCGCGTGGCGTGCCACCAGGACCTCCAGCTCCGCGGCGGTCGCCGGCCGGCGCAGGTCGCGCACATAGAGGCAGGTGTCCAGCCCCGCGAGCTGCTTGACGGCCCCCCAGAACACGCCGGGATCATGGAGATGGTGCAGCAGGCTGTTGCTGACCACGGCGCTGCAGGGTCCCGCCAGCCGCGGGCTGGGCAGGACGAGTCGCCGGAAGCGCACGTGGCGATGGGCGTCCGGTTCCGCCAGCCGTCGCCGCTCGGCGATGGCCAGCATGGCGGCGGAGCCGTCGATGCCCAGCACGTCGGCCTCGGGCCAGCGACCGGCCAGCAGAAAGGTGATGTTGCCCGGTCCGCAGCCCAGATCGACGACGCTCAGCCCCTCACCCTCCCCCACGCCCCTGGGGCCGAGCACGGCGTCGATCCGCTCCAGCACCGCCCGGTCTCCGCTGGAGAAGTCCGCCGCCGCATAGGCCTGGGCCTGCAGCGGCTCGTCCATCAGCTCGGGTTCGCAGATCCGCTCCATCGCTCCAGCATCCCCTGGGGCGGCCCGGGCACCGTGGCTGGTGGCGGGTGAGCGTTGCAGACCCTACAGGTGGCGTTATGGTGCGCAACACGATCCGGCCGTACCCCCCGTGACCCTTTCCGCTGCCCGTCCAGCCACCCCCACCACGGCGGCCCCATCGGCCGGGGCGACATCGGTCGGGGCACCCTCTGCCGGCGGCGACGCGAGCCCGGGGCCGGCGGCGGATTTTCCGGTCACGGCTCCGGCCGCCTACCCGGTCTTCTACCGGACCTACAGCCGCAAGACCGCCAGCGGTGGCCGGGAGAGCTGGCACGAGGTGGCCGAGCGCAACCTGGAGGGTCTGCGGGTGCTCGGCTCCCTGGACACCTCCGAGGTGGAGCTGATCCGGCGCATGCAGCGCCACCAGATGGCCCTGCCCTCCGGCCGCTGGCTGTGGATCGGCGGCACCGAGTGGATTGAGCAACCCGAGAACTTCTCCGGCGCCTACAACTGCACCTCCACCAACCTGGTGGACTGGGAAGCCTTCGCCCTGATGATGGATCTGGCGATGATGGGCTGCGGCACCGGCGCCATCATCGAGCCCCATCTGATCAACCGGCTGCCGAAGGTGCGCAACACCCTCGTCATCGACGGTGTGACCGACATCGGCCTGACGCCGATCGGCTCCCGCCAGCAGCAGACCACCCACAAGATCGACGGCCATCACGTCAGCGTCCGCGTCGGCGACACCCGTGCCGGCTGGGTGGAGAGCTATCGCCTGCTGCTCAACCTCTGCAGCGACGAGCGCTTCGAGGGCCCCGTGCACGTCTCGGTGGATCTCTCGGACGTGCGTCCGGTGGGGGAAACCCTCAAGGGCTTCGGCGGCATGGCCAACCCGGTCAAGTTGAAGGATCTCTATGGCCGCGTCGCCCAGATCCTCAACAAGGCCATCGGGCGCCAGCTCACCTCGGTGGAGTGCTGTCTGCTGATTGATGAGGCGGCGGTCACGATCGTGGCCGGCAACATCCGCCGCAGTGCCGGCATGCGCCAGTTCTGCGCCGATGACGATTCCGCCCTCGGTGCCAAGGAGAACCTCTGGCAGCAGGACGCGCAGGGGAACTGGCGCATCGATCCGGAGCGCGACGCCCTGCGCATGGCCAACCACACCCGCGTGTTTCACGTGCGCCCCAGCCGCGAGGTGGTGCTGGAAGCGGTCACCAAGCAGTTCCAGTCGGGAGAGGGGGCCATCCAGTTCGCCCCCGAGGCCATCGCCCGCTCCAACGCCGACCTGCTGACCACTCCCGAGCTTCGCACCGAGTTCATCGGCATCTATTGCGACCAGGGCCGGGAGGAAGCCGGCCGCTGGCTGCAGCTGCACCATCCAGAGATCGGCGCCGACGAGCTGGAACACCGGCTCGGACGTTACGGCCTCAATCCCTGCGGCGAGATTCTGGGGGCCGATTTCCACTGCAACCTGGCGGAGATCCATCTCAATCGGATCGACCCCACCGACCACCAGGCCCAGGAGGATGCTTTCAAAGCCGGCGGTCTGGCGGTGGCCTGCCTGCTGAACCACCGCTTCGAGGTCGAGCGCTACCGCCGTAGCCGGGCCTGGGATCCGATCGTCGGGGTCAGCTTCACGGGCCTGTTCGACTTCTTTGTCCACGCCTTCGGCACCCCCTGGCTGCAGTGGTGGGAGGCGGGTCGTCCCGACAGCGAGGAGGGCCGGGCGTTCCGCCAGCAGGAGGCGGCCTACCTGTCCCGCTGGAAGGACTGGGTGCATGAGGCGGTGTGGGACTACTGCGACCGCCACGGCATGCGCCGTCCCAACCGCTGCACCACCGTGCAGCCGGCCGGCACCAAGAGCCTGCTCACCGGCGCCAGCCCCGGCTGGCATCCCCCCAAGGCCCAGCGCTTCATCCGCCGCATCACCTTCCGCAAGAACGATCCGGTGGCCCTCGCCTGCATGGAGTACGGCTATGCGATCGTTCCGTCCCAGTCGGACAAGGACGAGCAGGGGCGGCTGCTGAATGATCCCTTCGATCCGCGCTGCACCGAGTGGCTGGTGGAGATTCCCACCGAGGTGAGCTGGGCCAACCTGCCCGGGGCCGACCGGGTGGAGATCAACAACTTCTCCGCCCTGGCCCAGTTTGATTTCTACATGCAGGTGCAGCGTTACTACACCACCCACAACACCTCGGCAACGGTGGAATTCCGCGAGCATGAGATCAAGCCCCTGGCCGCCGCGATCCACCACGCCATCGAGAATGGCGAGGGCTACATCTCGGCGGCGCTCCTGGCCCGCTTCGATGCCAATGCCACCTTCCCGCGGTTGCCCTTTGAGCCGATCGATCAGGCCACTTACGCCCGCCTGGTCGCTGAGGTCGAGCAGCGACGTGTCTGCGCCGACTTCTTCCTGGCGCTGCAGAAGTACGACCGCGGCGAGCTGATCGAAGCCGGCCCGGCCGGGTGCGATTCCGACAAATGTCTGCTGCCGCTCGCCAAGCCTGAGGCCTGAGGTGCCGGCGGCCCAGCGGGCCGCCGGGTCCCACCTTGGCTTGAAGGGCGGGGAACGAAGGGTGCAATCCCCCCCCGGTGCGATGGCGCCGGGGGATGGGGTGTGCCGGTGCTGATGGCCCGGGATGTGGTGGCTGCTTCGGCCCCGGCCCGGCCCCCTACTCGGCGCTGGCGGCCAGGCTGCAGATCTCGCGATGGCTGAGGGGATCGACCGGATCGATCACCACGAGGCGGTCACGACCGCCGTTCTTGGCCATCAGCAGAGCCTTGTCGGCGCGGCGGAAGGTCGCGTCGTAGTTCTCATCGGCCTTGTGCTCGGTCAGGCCCATGCTGGCGGTCAGTTGCAGCTCCATGTCATCAATGGAGACGCGCATGTTGCGGATGTTGGCCAGCATGCGCTTGGCCACACCTTCCGCTGTGGACAGGTCCGCATCAATCAACAGGGCCAGAAATTCCTCCCCTCCCCAGCGGGCGATGATGTCGTAATGGCGAAGGCTGTTGGAGAGGGCCTTGACGAAATCCACCAGCATCAGATCACCGGTGGCGTGGCCATATTCGTCGTTGATCAACTTGAAATGATCAACATCCAGGATGATCATCGAATAGGTGGAGCCATGCCGACTGGCCCTCTGATCCTCCTCCAGGCAGCGCTCCGCCATGAAACGACGGTTGGAGATCCCCGTGAGGGCATCGTGGGTGGAGGCCTCGAACAGGCTGAGATTCACCTCCTTAAGTGAGGCCTGATAGAGGTCGGAGATGCGCACCACCCGCTTGATCTGGCGCAGCTGCTTCTCGTAGCGATTCGTGAGGCTGCGGTTGCTCTCCAGCACGTGGGATTGGTAAAGGTCGGAGATATCGGCGACGCGCTCCAGCCGGTCGACCTGCTCCTCAATGCGGTGCCATAGCCTGGCCAGCAGATCCCGGACCGGATCATTGTCGTAGCGCTGATCGGCCAGGACGGCCATGACTTCCTGTTCCAGCTGATCGTCTGATTTCGGACCGGAAGTCTCGGGCATGTCAGGCGTTGATGGAAAGGATCAGGAAAGGAAAGGTGTAGTCTTCCTTGAACTCAGAACCCAGTTCAGCGGAGCGGGGGTTTCTGTCATCGAACATCCACTGCACCAGCACCTCCTTGCCTTCATCAAAGGCGCTCTGCAGCAGATCAAAGATATCGATCATGAAGCGAATGCTGCTGGTGTTGAGGTAGTTGAGATGCAGCTCAAGGGTGAGGGACTGGTCGGCGGTGGACAGGTAAGACTCAATCCACTGGATCAGCTGGTCATAGAGCTCGAACGAATTCTCAGGATAGGACTCACCGCTCATCACCACGACCCCGGCCTTCCAGTCCGCACGGATCGAGGGGCTGGACTGGGAGCCCGGTACCGACAGGTTCAGTGCTTCGCTGCTGCTCATGGGATCAGATGATGGCCCGAAGGCTGAAGAAGGCACGACCGGTCTCAAGGGGGTCAAGGGAGGCCTCCATGGGCTGGGTCGAGCGCCTGGCGATCTCGATGAGACCCAGGCCGGCACCCTGGCCCGGGGTCTGGGAGTGGGGCTGGCGCAACTGCTGCTTGTAGAGCACCTTCAGCTGGGCCTTGTCGCAGTCGGCGAGTTCGTGGATCCGCTTCAGCAGGGCCTTTCCATCCTCCATCTCCACGAGGTTACCCGCACAGACGGCGTAATGGCCAGCCTCGGCGGCCGCGATCACGACCGTGGCGGAGGACTCGGCGTCACTGAAGCCATGACTGGTGGCGTAATTGCGGATATTCTGACTCATTTCAATATACACACTGAACACATCCATCACTTCTAATTCTGGTGCATGATTGGATTCAATGTGTTCCTTGAGTGCCGATCCAATCTCACCGATCAGGGTGGTGGAGATGGGGCCATTGAAGCAGATGAGGATCCGGTAGTCACTGAAGAATTCCCTCAGAGACATCAGGCTGGTGGTGGTGATCGTCATCGCGTCAGCTCCGAGATCGCCTCACCGGGGGCCTTGGTGGGCCTCGACATGGGCTCGCTGGTCATGATCGTTTGGGGCATCAGTCAGGCCTCTAGGAGAATCGGAAGGACAGGATGGTGATGTCGTCCCGCTGGGGATGGCCGCCGCGAAACTGCTCGAGGGCATCGGCCAGGGCCTGGCGCTGCTGCTCCAGAGGTTGGCGGGCCAGCCGGATCAGCCATTCCTTGAATTGCTGGGTGCCGAGGGAAAAGCCGTTGTCGCCGCCGGACTGGTCCAGAAGGCCGTCGGTGGTGAGGTAGTACGTGCAGTCCGGCAGCAACGGGATGTCGTGGTCCGTGTAGGAGCCCACCCGTTGGTCGCAGATGGCCCGATGGTCTCCCCTGAGCATGTGCATGGTTTGCCCATCACTCCAATAGAGACTGATCTTTGCCCCAGAGAATCTAAGTGTCCTGGCTTCGAAGTCAAGGCGAACCAGCCCGATGTCCATGCTGGTGGCGATCGACTTGCTCATCCTGGCCCCATGCAGCAGGGTGCGCATGGCGGTATCGGTGCAGCTCAGGATGGCGGCCGGTGAGGTGATGCCCACCTCCATGATCGATCGATCGATTCCTGCCCTGGCCAGCATGGTCATCATCGCTCCGGACACGCCGTGACCGGCGCAGTCGGCCACCCCGGCCAGGCAATGTCCGCCTTCGGAGTGGAAGATGTAGTAATCGCCACCGACCGTGTCGCGCGGCAGCCAGAGGATGAAATAGTCGTTGCCGAACGTTTCCCGCAGCTGGCGGTCCGGCAGGATCGAGCGTTGCAGCAGGCCGGCGTAGTTGATGGAGGCTTCGATCTGACGGTTCGCCTCCAGCAGTTGCCGGTTGCTGGCCTCACCGGCGATCAGGGCCTGGCGCATCTTGATGAGCACCACGTTGAAGGCCTGGGCGAGTCTGGAGATCTCGTCGTTGCTCCGGATCGTCAGCAGGCTGCTCATGTCGTCGCTCTCGATCGCACTGGCTTCCCTGACCAGCCGGGCGATGGGCAGGATGATGCGCCGGGCGATGATCTGATAAGAGATGATCGCCAGGATGACCAGCAGCAGCGTGAGGATCAGGGAGACATAGACCTCCGCCGAGCGGCTGCCGGGCACCATCAGCACCTGGATGGCGGCGATGACCAGATACAGCAGAACCAACCCATTGACAATCGCAATCAGGGTGAAGACCTGCTGAATCGATGCCGCCGGTTGTCGTGTCGGGGGGTGATGCCCTCGCCGTGGTCTGCGGAGCCTGAAGCGGTGGCCGGGGCGTTGGTCGGGCCCGTCCCCATCGGGTCCCTGGATGGGGATGTTCATCGCCTGAGGGTTGGTCGGACCCATGCTGGCCTGCAGGGTGTCGGGCAATCAGGAGCATGCTGCTGCGGCCATTCTGAGTCGAACATCCCGCCCGCGCCTCCTGATCACACCGACGTCGCCGGCCGGCCCCGGCCCACCCCGATGGCGTGGTGATTCCACCATTGGTGGCCATGGCCCCGACGATCAACAGTCGGTCACAATGGGTCACTCTCTTTCGCTCTACATGCCCCCTCGCCTGCGCATCGCCACCGGCCTGCTGGCGATGCTGCCGGTGGCGGCGGCGGCGGATCGGCTCCACTGGGGGGACGGGATCGTCTTCGTCACGTCGATCCTCTCGATCATTCCGCTGGCGATCCTGCTCAGCACCGCCACCGAGGAGCTGTCCCTCACCCTCGGGCCTTCGCTCGGGGCCCTGCTCAATGCCCTCTTCGGCAACGCCACCGAACTGATCATCGCCCTGGCGGCCCTGCGGGCGGGCCTGGTGGACATCGTCAAGGCCAGCATCACAGGCACGGTGATGGCCAACCTGCTGCTGGCCCTGGGCCTGTCGATGCTGGTCGGCGGGATCGGCCGCAGCGAGCAGCGCTTCCAGCCGGTGGTGGCCCGGGTCAACGGCTCCGCCATGACCCTGGCTGTGCTGGCGATTCTGATCCCCAGCCTGCGCGGCATGGTGGGCAACGGCGCCGGCGGCCTCGACGCGGGTGCCGCCGAGTCCTTCTCCCTGTTCGTGGCCTGGGTGCTGCTGGCCGTCTACGGCCTGACGCTGCTGTTTTCCCTCAAGACCCACCGCACCCTCTACGCCGTGGCGGAGGCTGACCTGGGCGTGGATGGCGAGGGGAGCCACGGCGATGGCGGCGCCACCAAGCCGCCCCTGCTCCCCTGGGTCGCCGTGCTGCTGGCGGCCACCGTCGGCCTGGCCTACGCCTCCGAGCTGTTCGTCGGTGTGGTGGAAACCGTCACCGAGTCCCTCGGCCTCTCGGCCCTGTTCACCGGTGTGGTGCTGCTGCCCCTGCTGGGCGGCGCCGCCGAGTACCTCACGGCGGTGAGCATGGCCCGCAAGGACAAGATGGACCTGGCGGTGTCGGTGGCCCTGGGTTCCACCCTGCTGGTGGGACTGCTGGTGGTGCCGGTGCTGCTGCTGGTGGCCCCGCTGCTCGGCCACCCCCTCGACCTCAGCTTCAACGTCTATGAGGTGGTGGCGGTGGCGACCGCGGTCCTGGTGAGCAACCTGGTCAGCCTCGACGGACGTTCGGACTGGCTGGAGGGGGTGCTGCTGCTGGCGGCCTACGCCATCCTGGCGGCCGGCTTCTTCTTCCAGGGCAGCCCCGTCCCATGAGCACGAAGCCGGACGACCGTCCGCTCTCCGCCGCCTCCGGCCCGCCCCCCGCCCTGCGCTCGGGTGGGGCCTGGACCCGCCTGCGCCACGGGGCCGGCCTGCAGCTGCTGCTCACGCTCCTGGTGCTCCAGGCGGCCCTCATCCTGGGACTGTCCTGGCTGGCGCTGCCGGCGGCCCTGCTGGTCGTCGCCCTGGCCCTGCGGCAGTTGCTGCCGCCCCTCTGGCAGCTCCTGGCCCGCCACCTGGAGGACCCCCCCACGGTTCGCCTGCTGGCGCTGCTGTCCCTGGTGCTCGCCCTGCTGGCGATCCCCCTGGCCCTGGGCTGGTTCGACCCGCTGCTGGCGATCTATCGCAACGGCGACTGGGAGGCGATCGGCGCCTTCGGGGAAGGGGTGATCGGGGCGATCGGCCAGATCCTCGTGGCCCTGGTGGCCCTGATGATCGCCTGGCGCCAGGTGATGGTGGACCAGCGGCTCACCACCCAGCAGAACCGCATCACCCAGGCCCAGACCATCGACAGCTTCATCCACGGCATCTCCGAGCTGATCAGCGACGAGGAGGGATTGCTGGAGGACTGGCCCCTGGAGCGGATGCTGGCGGAGGGCCGTCTGGCCGCCGTGCTCAGCAGCATCGACGGCGACGGCAAGGCCCGGATCCTGCGGTTTCTCTCCCACGCCCGGCTGCTGACGCCCCTGCGCCGCGACCAGCGGCTGGGGCGGGCCATCCTTGATGGGGAGGGCAGCTACGAGGAGGACCGGCAGAGGGGCGTCCCGGTGATCCGCCTGCAGAGCATGCTGCGGGGAGCCGACCTCGCCGGCACCGACCTGCGGGCCATCGACTTCAACGGTGCCGATCTCTCCGGGGCCGACCTCTCCGGCGCCGATCTGGCCGAAGCGAACCTCTCGGGCGTCAACCTGGCCGGCGCCAACTTGCAGGGGGCCAACCTGCAGGACACCCGTTTCTTCTACGGCGAAGCCCTGGAGGCCACCCCGCCCCAGCCCCAGCAGCCGCCGGACCACGCCGGCGGTGCCGGCACCGGTGCCCTGGTGGAGAACGTCAACCTCTCGGGGGTGCGCCAGCTGGATCCCGCCAGCCGGACCTACCTGGCGGCCTGGAGCGGGCCCCGCTCCCGCCAGACGATCCCCGGCGGCTGCAAGGGGCTGCCCAGCCGGCTGTAGGGGCCGCCCCTGCATGGGACCATGGCGTGGCTCCGGCATGCGCGTCGGGCCGCCCATCCAGGAGGGGTGGTCGAGTGGTTGATGGCTCCGGTCTTGAAAACCGGCGAATCGCAAGATTCCGTGGGTTCGAATCCCACCCCCTCCGTTCTTCCTTCCCTGCCCTGCACCCCCGCCGGGCTCTCAGCGGCCCTCGGCCCGGGTGGCCTGCTGGCGCAGGCGCTCCAGGCGCTCCAGCAGCGACTCGTTGCTCATGCGGTTGTTGAGCCGCTCCGCCAGCAGGGGGAAGGCCATGGGCCCCGGTCGGGGTGGATACCGCTCCAGCCACTCGCTTGCCTGTAGCCGCTCCAGGGTGCCGATCAGCCGACCCAGGTCGAGCTGGTCCTCCAGCACCTCGCCGCGGGCCTGGGCCAGCAGCAGATTGCCGGGCTCATGGCGCTGGAAGACATCGAAGAGCAGGGCGGCGCTGATCTGCAGCTGGCCGCCGGACCGGGCCTGGCCGGGGTAGCCGTTCAGCACCAGGCCGCTCACCTGGGCGATGGAGCGGAAGCGGCGACGGCAGAGCTCCGAGAGGTTCACGGCCCGCTCCAGGTCCTCCAGCAGGCCGGTGGGATCCAGCAGGCTCTCGGCGTGCTGTGCGAGCAGCTCCTCGAAGGGGTAGCCGCGGGGGGCGAGCAGCTCGAAGCCGTAGTCGTTCACCGACACCGTGAAGGTGCCCGGATGGTGCCGGGCCAGTCGCCACGACCACAGGAAGCCGAGGCCCTCATGCACGAAGCGGCCCTCGAAGGGATAGGCGTAGAGATGGCTGCCCTCCCGGGTGTGGCACAGCTCCACCAGAAACTGGTGGGTCCGGGGCAGGGCGGAGAGCTGCACCTGGCGCTCCAGCAGGGGTGCCAGGGCCCGCAGCTCGGCGGTGTCGAGGCTGAACCCCGCCTCGCCGTCAAGGGCGCGGGCGCAGCGGTCGACCTCCCGGCGCAGATGGGCGCTGAGCAGGTCGGAGAGGGCCATCTGGCCCCCGCCCCAGGCGGGCACCGTGGCGCTGCGACGCGTGGTGGCCTTGACCATCGCCGTCATCTCCCTCAGGCGCACGAACTCCAGCTGGCGGCCCGCGAAGAAGAAGACGTCCCCCGGCTTGAGCCGGCCGACGAAGGCTTCCTCCACATGGCCCAGGACGGCGCCGCGCACAAAGCGCACCGTCACGGCCCGATCGGCGCTGATCGTGCCGATGTTGAGCCGGTGCAGACGGGCGACGGCCGGTTCACGCACCACGTAGCGCCAGGAGCCGGCCGGGGCGGGCGCGGCCGGCTCCCGCTCCAGCTTGCGGTAGCGCGGGTAGGCCCCCAGGCAGTCGCCCCCCTCCTCCAGGAAGCGCAGGCACCAGTCCCAGCGGCTGCGCTCCAGCTGGCGGTAGCTCCAGGTGCGGCGCACGGCGGCGAGGGTGGCCTCGGGCTCGAAGCCCGGACCGCAGGCCAGGCTCACTAGGTGCTGGAGCAGCACATCGATGGGCTCCTGGGGCGGGCGGCGGTGCTCCACCAGCCCCTCCCCCAGTCCCCGGCGCATCGCCGACACCTCCAGCAGCTCCAGGGCGTTGGTCGGCATGAACAGCACCTGGGCCGTTCCCCCGGGCTGGTGGGCCGAGCGGCCCGCCCGCTGCAGCAGCCGCGCCAGGTTCTTGGCGCTGCCGATCTGCACCACCCGTTCCACCGGCTGGAAGTCGACCCCCAGATCCAGGGAGCTGGTGCACACCACCCAGCGGATCGCGGCGGCCTTCACCCCGGCCTCGATGGCCTCCCGCTCGGCCCGGTCGATGGCGCTGTGGTGCAGGGCCAGGGCCCCCTCCATCTCCGGGCAGGCGAAGCGCAGGCACTGGTGCCAGCGTTCGGCCTGGTTGCGGGTGTTGGTGAACAGCAGGGTGGAGACGGCTGGGTCGAGGGCGGCCACCAGCTCCTCGTACATGCGCAGCCCCAGGTGGCCGGCCCAGGGGAAGCCATCGATGGTGTCGGGCAGCAGGCTGCGGATCTGCGTGTCCCGCCGGATGCGGGCGGTGATGATCCGCGGCTCGCCGTCCACCCCCACCGCGGCCCGGGCCGCCTTCTCCAGATTGCCGATGGTGGCGCTGATCGCCCAGGTGCGCAGGGCCGGCCGCCGGCTGCGCAGCCAGCTCAGGCAGAGCTCGGTCTGGGAGCCGCGCTTGCTGCCCATCAGCTCGTGCCACTCGTCGATCACCACCGCCTCCAGATCGGCGAACAGGGCCTGGGCCCGGGGGCCGGCCAGCAGCAGGGAGAGGGATTCGGGCGTGGTGATCAGGATCTGGGGCGGGGCCTTGAGCTGCTTGCCCCGCTCATGGCTGCTGGTGTCGCCGTTGCGCAGCCCCACCCGCAGCGGCCAGCCCATGGCCTCGATCGGCTCCCGGATCGCCAGCAGCAGATCCCGGCTCAGGGCCCGCAGGGGCGTCAGCACCAGCAGCCGCAGGCCCGCGTCCGGTCCTGCGCCACCGTTCTCGGCCAGCATCGCCGCGATCGGTCCCATCACGGCCGCGTAGGTCTTGCCGGAGCCGGTGGGCACCTGGATCAGGCCGCTGGCCCCCTCCAGGTAGGCGCGCCAGCACTGGCGCTGGAACGGCATCGGCCGCCAGCCGCGGGCACGGAACCAGGCTTCGATCGGCCGCAACGCCGCCGCGGGGGAAGGGGTCAAGGGGGGGCGGGGCGGGAACGGCTCAGGTGGAGAGCACCGCCACCACCACGGCGGCGATGGCCAGGATCACGGCCCCCAGCACCACCCCGGCGGCGATGTTGCCCCGGCGGATCTCGGCCCGGTAATCGATCGGGGAGAGGCGATCGAAGAGCAGCAGCCCGACATAGATGAGGATGATGCCCAGAAAGGTCCAGCCGACCATCAGCAGCATCTGGAGCAGTGGTTTGACCATCCCCGCGTCACGAAGCCGGACCCACCGTAGGGACTGCCCGGAGGCCGCCCTCTGATGGGGACGTCCTCCCCGGGCGGACAGCGGGATCCGGCGCTGCTGCTCTGGCCGCTGGCCAGCCTGGTGCTGCCGCTGCTGCCCCTGCTGGTGCTGGCCCTCTCGGCGCTGGAGTGGCCCCGGCGGCTGGTGATGGTGGTGCCGGAGGGCCAGCGGGTGCTCAGTGCCCCCTTCGAGCTGCGGGACGGCTGGCTGGGCAGCCCGCAGCTGACGCTGGCGGCCGAGATCCCCCCCAACAGCAGCATCGAGCTGGATGTCGCCCTGCTCGACGCCAGCGGCCGCACCGTGCTTGCTCTCACCAAGGACGGCTGGCGGGCCAGCGGCACCTGGGCGGAGGACGGGGAGAGCGGCACCTGGGAGGAGGGCGACGCGGGCGTGGCGCTGGACTTGCGCCCCGACCGAAACGGACGCTTCCAGCTGGCGGTGCAGCTGCAGGATCTGCTCGATGAGGCGGGTCGCCCCCTGCCGCAGCCTGTGGTGGTGCGCGGCAGCGTCCGCAACCACAGCGTCGACGCCCCCCTGCTCCTGTTCACCGCCGTGGTCACGCTGGCGACGGCGCTGGTGCTGCTGAGGGCCTGCTACGGCATCGGCCGGGGCCGCTGGATGCGGCGCAGCGGTGACGGCGTCAGCGCGATCCGCTGTGACGCCGGTGGCTCCGGTCTGGTGCGGGTGGGGGTGGAGGCCCGCTGGGAGCTGCCCGATGACGATCCCCCCCTGGGCCAGCCGCCGGCCACCGCCACCCTGGAGCTGCAGGTGTGCGACGCCCTCGGGCGCCCCCGCCTCCGGCACCGGCAGACGCTGGCCGTGGCCCATCGCTCCAGCGATGGGGACCATTGGCTGTCCGCCCGCCAGGTGATGCATCTGCGCCTGCCGGAGCCGGGCAGCCACCGCTTCCGCGTGCAGCTGCCCGAAAGCTTCCGCGCCGACGGTGACCTCTGGGAGCTCGAGTGGCTGCGGCTCACCGTGGAGGACGGGCTGCGGACGGCCCGACCGGTCCCGGTGCTGTCCCTGGACGGGGCGATGGAGGGCCGCTGAGATGGTCGACGAGCGCGCGCTGCTGATGCTGCTGACGGTGACGGTGGTCGCCGCCGGCACCGTGACCGCCATCACCCGTCCTGGCCTCTGGCGCCTCGGTCAGGAGGGCACCCCCGCCGCCTCCAGCGGCGTCCGCTACGGCGGCAGCTACCGCTCCGGTCGCTGGGTGACGGCGACGCCCCGCCGCCAGGACTGGACGGGGTTCCAGGGGCGCGGGCCGGGCGCGGCCAAGTGACGGCCCGCAGCCTTCCGCCCCTGAGCCCCCTGCAGGTGCGGGTGTTGCTGGCGGCGGCGGCCCTCTCCTCCAGCGTCAGCCTGGTGCTGGAACTGATGCTGGTCACCCAGGCCAGCTATCTGTTGGGCGACCATGCCCTGGCCACCGGCGTGGTGGTGGGCACCTTCCTGGCCGCCATGGGCCTGGGCGCCTGGCTGAGCCAGTTTCTGGCCGCCGGGCCCGATCCCGGTCTGGCCCTGCTGCAGTGGTTCCTGGGCGTCGAACTGGCCCTGGCGCCCCTGTGCCTGCTGGCGCCCCTGGGCCTGTTCGCCATCTTCCGGCTGGGGGGGCCGGTGTGGCTGGGCCTGGTGGTGTTCACCGTGCTGGTGGGGGCGCTCGGCGGCATGGAGGTGCCGCTGCTGACCCGGCTGCTGGAGTGCGGTCAGCAGCTGCGGGTCGCCCTGGCCCGGGTGCTGGCCCTCGATTACCTGGGCGCCCTGGTGGGGGCCCTGCTGTTTCCCCTGGTGCTGCTCCCCTGGCTGGGGTTGCTGCCCACCGCCGGCTGGCTGGCCCTGATGCCCCTGGTCAGCTGCGTGGTGATCGCCGCCGTGTTCCCGGTGGGGAGGCTCTGGCGCCGCTCGATCGCCCTCGCCGTTCCCGTGGTCGCCCTGGCGGGCCTCGGACTGGTCCCCCTCGGCGACCGGATCGAGGACGGCCTTTACGAGGATCCGGTGGTGAGCCGTCTCCAGAGCCGCCACCAGCGCATCGTGCTCACCCGCCGCCGCGACGACCTGCGTCTGTTCCTCGACGGCCAGCTGCAGTTCTCCAGCCTCGACGAGTACCGCTACCACGAGGCCCTGGTGCATCCGGCGATGGCCTGGCACGGCCGGCCGGTTCGCGTGCTGCTGCTGGGGGCGGGCGATGGGCTGGCCCTGCGGGAGGTGCTGCGCTGGCCGGCCGTGCGGCAGGTGGATCTGCTGGAGCTCGACCCCGCCATGGCGCGGCTGGCCCGGGAGCAGCCGTTCCTGAGGCGGCTGAACGGCGCCAGCCTGGAGGACGGCCGGGTGCGGCTGGTGTTCGGCGACGCCTTCGAGCGGGTGCGTCAGCTGCGGGGCCCCTACGACGTGATCATCGCCGATTTCCCCGACCCGTCCACGCCGGCCCTGGCGCGCCTGTACAGCGTCACCTTCTACGGGCGCCTGCTGGGCCGGCTCGCCCCCGATGGCCTGCTGGTCACCCAGGCCTCGACGCCGTTCTTCAGCCCCAGGGTGCTGGCCTCGATCCAGGCCACCCTGGGCGAGCTGAACCTGACCACCCGCCCCTACGGCGTGGATGTGCCCAGCTTCGGGCCCTGGGGTTTCGTGCTGGCCCACCGCGGCCCGCCGCGGCCGTCTCCGGCCGTGCTTCCGTTCCAGGGCCGCTGGATCGACCAGGGGCAGCTGGAGCGCCTCTTCCCCCTCAGCCGGGATCTGGCCCTGCCGCCGGGGGAGCGGGTGCTGCCGAATCGCCTGCACCGGCCGGTGCTGGCCGAGTACCAGCGCCAGGGCCGCTGGCGCGAGAACTGACCGGCCCCCGCGGCGGCGACGGGACGGGGGCGACGGCCTCCATAAGCTGGGCCCGCCGGCCTGGTTGCTCCGGCCCCTGAGCGCCTCGATGGCTGTCTGGCTTCTCCTGCTCCTGCTGCTGCTCGCCGCCGTCGCCCTGCTGCTCTTGCGGCGGACCCGCCTGCGCCGCCGTGCCCCGACGCTGCAGGGCCGCACCCTGTTCAACCTCACCACCGGCGACATCGTTCAGCACGACGGCCGTGACTGGGTGGTGGAGGACCGGCTGCTCTACGACGACGACGGCTTCCAGTGGCTGGAGTACCTGCTGCGCGACGGCACCGAGGGCCGCTGGCTGAGCGTCTGCGAGGACGACTGGCTGGAGGTGAGCTGGCTGGAGGACGTCCCGGCCGCCGAGCTGGAGGGTCTGACGGCCGACTTCCCCGAGCACCTGCGCTGCCGCGGCCAGCTCTATCACCTCAAGGAGACGGGCCGGGCGTCGGTGACCGCTGCCGCCCGGGTGATGAACCGGCGCCTGACGGGCTGCCGCTACGGCGATTACGAAGGGGCCGACGGCCGGGTGTTGTCCCTGGAGCGCTGGGAGGAGGGCGCCGATCCGGGGCCCCCGGAGCTCAGCCTGGGCCGGCGCATCGACCCGGCGGCGCCGCTGCTGCTGCCCGGGGATGGCCGTTCGGTCTACCGCTGAGCGGGATCCGATCGCTGATCTGGATCCGACCGGGGAGCCGGGCCCGATCGCGCCGGGATGGCCGGGTCCTCCAGCAGCGCCAGGGCACTGAGCAGGCTGTCGGCGGATTCGGGGGTGCGGTCGCGGCGCCAGCGCAGGATGCGGGGAAAACGCACCGCCAGGCCGCTGCGGTGGCGGGAGGAGCGCTGGAGGCCCTCGAAGCCCAGGGTGAAGACCTGCAGCGGTTCAACGGCCCGCACCGGACCGAAGCGCTCGGTGGTGTGGCGGCGGATCCAGCGGTCCAGCTCGGTGATCTCGCCGTCGTCGAGCCCTGAGTAGGCCTTGGCGAAGGTCACCAGGCGGCCTTCGCCGTCCCAGAGGCCGAAGGTGTAGTCGGTGTAGAGGTTGGCGCGGCGGCCGCTGCCGGCCTGGGCATAGAGGAGCACCGCATCGAGTTCCATCGGCTCCAGCTTGTGCTTCCACCACAGCCCGCGGCGCCGCCCGACGCCGTAGGCCGAATCGAGCGCCTTGAGCATCAGCCCCTCGGCGCCCACCGATCGGGCCCGTTGCCGCAGGGCTTCCAGCTCCTCCCAGTGGCCCAGGGGCAGCACCGGGGAGAGGCGCAGGAGCCCGGCAGCGGGGGTGGAGGCCGCCTCCGGCAGCCGCCGCACCAGGTCCTCCAGGGCGGCACGGCGTCGGCCCAGGGGCTCGGGGCGCAGGTCCCGGCCCCCCCGTTCCAGCAGGTCGTAGGCCACGAAGGCCGCCGGACACTCCCGCAGCAGGGCGGCGCCGGGCTTCTGGCGCCCCAGCCGCCGCTGCAGGGGACCGAAGCCGGCGGGCTGGCTCGCCCCGGCCGGCCAGACGGTCAGCTCCCCGTCCAGCACCGTGCCCGGTCCCAGCAACGCGGCGACCCCCTCCAGCTCGGGGAAGCTGGCGTTGATCAGGTCCTCGCCCCGGCTCCAGAGAAAGGTCTGGCCGTCGCGGCGGATCAGCTGGGCCCGGATCCCGTCCCACTTCCACTCCACCTGCCAGCCGGCGGGATCGCTGGCGGCGAGGCGCTCCGCCTCCAGGGGGGAGGCCAGGCAGAAGGGATAGGGGCGGCTGATCGGCGCGGCGGCGCCGGCCTCCAGGGGCGCCAGCAGGGCCTCCATCGCGGCGGCGGAGGGCTCGAAGCCGCCCATCAGCCGGTGGGCCAGCTCCGCCTCCTCCAGCCCCGACACCTCCGCCAGCGCCCGGGTGACCAGGCCGGCCGCCACACCCACCCGGAAACCGCCGGTGAGCAGCTTGTTGAACAGGAAGACCTGTCCCTCGGGCAACCCCCCCCAGATCTCCAGCACCGCCTCCGCCTGGGCTTCGGCCTCCAGGGCGCCCAGGGCCGGCAGCCGCGTGCCCATCCACTCGGCCAGAGGGAGCTCCAGGGGCGGGGCCGGCGGCAGGCCCAGCCGGGGCAGCAGCAGGGCGATGGTCTCGGCCGAATCCCCCACCTGGGCGTGGCAGGCCTCGAACAGCCAGTCCGGCAGGCCGGAGCGCTCCAGGGCGATCTGCCGCAGCCGCCGGCCGGTGATCAGCCGCCGGCGCCGCTTGCCGAGCAGCAGGGCCAGGGCCCAGGCGCCATCGGCCGGATCGGCGGCCCTGAAGTAGGCCGCCAGCGCCTCGACGCGGGCCTTGGTGCCGCTGCTGCGCTCCAGCTGCTGGAAGAGGTCGGCGAAGGCCCGCATCGGCTCAGGCCAGGGGCGCTTCCGGCAGCCCCAGCTCCCGTCGCCAGTCGGCCAGGGGCCGCTCCCAGCCCTCCTCGAGCTTGAAGGTGATCAGGCAGCGGGCCTCCAGGCCCATGGCGAAGCCCCGGGCCAGGGCGCGCAGCAGCGGTTCGAGCGGTTCGTCGTCCTGAAGGGTGCCGAGCAGGCCACCGAAGATCAGCAGCACCGCCAGGGGGGAGCGCACCTGGGCCAGGTTGAAGGCCTGCAGCCCCAGCTCGCCGGGGCCGTCGATGCCGAAACCGGTGAGCACGTGGATGATGTCGTGGGTCTCCCGCAGCCGGTGGGTGATGTACTCCGCCGGTGAGCTGATCGGCCGGGGATCGATCAGGCTGTCCGGCGTCAGATTCAGGCGCTGCAGCTGCTCGGCGTAGGTGCGACCCAGGCTGCCCACGGGCAGGGCCGCCAGATGGGCCAGGTCGACCGGCTCGGGCCGCCAGCCTTCCGCCACCAGGGCGGCCATGGCCGGGTTCTCCAGCAGGTGTCGCTGCATCTGGCTGGCCAGGGGGCTGCCCTGGAGGCTCCGGGCCACCCCGAAGACGCTCTCGAGCTCCGTGGGGTTCTTCAGGAAGGCGGCCAGGCCGGCCACCATCCGCAGCGACTGCAGACGTTGCTGGAGGTTGAACCGCATGGGGCAAGCCGTCGCCGGAGTGGGAGGCCAGTCTGACGGGGAAGGTTCAGAGGGCGACCACCCGACGGCGGCCGGCGGCCTTGGCTGTGTACATGTTGCGGTCGGCCCGCCGGAGGAACAGATCCGCATCCTCCCCGGCCCCGTGCAGGGCGATGCCGATCGAGAACGAGGGTTCAATGGTGCGGTCACTCCAGGGGATCGGCTCGCTGATGCTGGTCTGGAGGTCTTCGGCGAAGGCGATCGCATCCTCGAGCTGCTCGATCCCCTCCAGCAGCAGCAGAAACTCATCGCCGCCGATCCGGCCGGCATGGTCGCCGCGGCGGGTCCGGGCCTGAATCCTGCGGGCCACGGTTCTCAGCACCGCATCACCGCAGGCGTGGCCGTAGCGGTCGTTGATGCCCTTGAAGCCGTCGCAGTCGCAGAAGAGCAGGGCCAGGGGCTGGGCGCTGTGGGCACGCTCATCCAGCAGCAGCCGCTCCAGCCGCTCGAGAATGGCGGCGCGGCTGCAGAGGCCCGTCAGGGGATCGGTGTTGGCGCGCTGCAGCAACAGGCGTTCCTCCAGGACCTGCGCATCCACCGGCTGGAGGGTGATCACATAGCCATGGGCCAGGCTCAGGGGGGCCCCGATGGGGTCCACCTCGCCACTGGTGTCGAACCCGCGCGTGTCGAGGCTGCGCAGCTGGTCGCACGCGAGCCTGCGGACGTTCAGCTGCACCCAGCCCCAGCCCCCATCGGGATCGGCCAGCCGCAGACGGCCCTGGCGGATCGGGCCCGACTCCGCCAGCCACTGGTCGAGATCCACCGGTCCGGGCGGCTCCTCGGCGGAGGCGAACAGATCCTGGAAGTTCCGGCCGTGCCACTGCGTCTGCTGCCAGCCCGTCATGGGCTGCAGCGACGGCGACACCCACACCACCTGCTGGTGGTGGTTCAGCAGCAGCATCACATCGACGATGTTGTCGGCGAGCAGCCGGTACAGGGCTGCCACATCCGCCAGGCTGCGGGCGGCGTGGTCCTGCTCGGTCACATCCCGCCAGGTGACCGCGAGGATCCCGCGGTCCGGGGTGATCTCGATGTCGAACAGACGGCGGCCCGTGGCCGTGGGTCCATCGTCGGCGGCAAAGCCACTGACGGCGGTGGGGACGTTGCGCATGGCCGCATCGCCATACAGCTCCATCAGCCCGTTCTGGACCATCGACGGGCTGATGGCCAGCAGCGTCTGGCCCAGGATCGCCTCGCGGTCCTGCTGCAGGTGGGAGCAGACGGCTCTGTTGACATCCAGAACCCGGAAGTCTTCGATGCTGCCGTCATGGCCATGGACGGACTGCAGCAGCAGAAAGAAATCACGGCTGGCGTCCACGGCGGTTCGCAGCAACGCGAGCTGCTCGAACGTGCCGGGCAGATGGGCCCCAGCCGCCGGCCGGCCTGACGGGGCTGCGCTGCCCTGCGGTGCCCCCGACCAGCGCTCCGGGGCAGGAACGACCGCGCTACCCGGATGCAGGAGCAGGGCCTCGAAGGCTTCCGGTTCCAGGGGAGGACCGCACAGGAAGCCCTGGAAGCAGTCGCAGCCGAGATCCTGCAGCTTCCGGCGCTGCTCCTCGGTCTCCACCCCCTCGGCGGTGCAGTCCATCCCCAGGCCATGGGCCAGGGCGATGGTGGTGGCCACGATGGTCTGATCGACGGGGGAAGTCGTCAGAGCCTGCACGAAGGTGCGATCGATCTTGAGTCGATGGACCGGCAGGGTCCGCAGCAGTTCCAGGGAGGAATAGCCGGTTCCGAAGTTGTCGATCGCGATCCGGAACCCCTGATCGGCCAGCACCCGCAGCTGTTCACGGGCCAGAAGGGGATTGCGGATCAACGCCGTTTCGGTGATCTCGAGTTCCAGCTGCTCGGGACGCAGCTGGTGCTCCGCCAGGGTCTCCAGCATGGCGCCGATGAATCGCCCGTCCGGCAGCTCCAGCTCCCGCGGGGAGACGTTCAGGGCCAGCCGCGGGGGGTGGAGGCCCGCCGCCTGCCAGGCGCTGATCCGCTGGGCGGTCTGTCGCAGCACCCAGGGGGAGAGCTGCAGGATCAGACCACTCTCTTCGGCAAGCGGAAGGAAATGGCTGGGCGGCACCGAGAGGCTCAGGTGGTTGGTCCAGCGCAGCAGGATCTCCCCGCCGGCGAGCGCGTTGGATGCGGTTCGCTGCGGTTGAATCAGCAGTCGGAACTGTTCGCGTTCCACCGCCTGGGACAGCTGAATGCTCAGCTCCATGCGCTCCTGAATCTGGCGGCTGATCGTGCTGGAGTACGCGCACACCTGAGTGCTTCCCTGGGCCTTCCCCTTCATCAGGGCCGTGTTGGCGCACTGGATCAGCGTCCGGCTCTCCTGGGCGTGCTCGGGATAGGTGGCGATCCCCACGGAAAACGTCGGGTCGAGGGGCAGGGCCTCCAGTAACGGCTGCTGCTGGGCCCACTCCTGCTGCAACCGACGGGCGGCGCCCATCGCATCACCGATGGAGCGGACTCCCGCTTCCATGAGGATCAGAAACTGGTCGCTGCCCAGCCGCGCCAGCCAGTCGCCCGGCCCGATCAGATCCCGCAGCCGGCCGGCCATGGCGCGCAGCACCCGGTCGCCGACATCGGATCCGAAGTGGTCGTTGATGTCCCCGAAGCCATCCACATCCAGGCTCATGACCGCCATCGACGCGTTGTAGCGGCGACCGCTCAGGCGTCGGTCCAGCTCCTCCAGGGTGGCGAGCTTGTTGGGAAGGCCGGTGAGGGGGTCGCAGGAGCGCTCGCCCGCCACCGCCTGCAGCAGGGCCTGCTCGCCGGTGATGTCCCTGAGGGTGCCCACCATGCGCGCCGGCGCACCGCTGTGGTCGTAGCTGAGCTGACCCACAGCCTCCACCATCACCTCCGTGCCGTCCTCGAAGCAGAGCCGGTGGCAGCTGCGGAACACATCCCCCCGGGTCACGGCCCGCCGCACATCCATATGCCAGCGGAGTCGGTCGTCGGGATGCACCAGGGCGCCGTAGTCCCGGAGCGAGGGGTGGTCACCGCCGTGCGGGCTTCTGCAGAGGCGCCGGGTCTGCTCCGACCACCGCATGCGGCCATCACTGAAGCGCAGATCCCAGACACCGATGCCGCTGATCGTCGTCCCCTCCTCCAGGAGGGAGAGGGTGTCGGCGAGCTGCATTTCCCGGTGGCGCTGCTGGGTTTCGTCGCTGACGCAGCTCACGATCAGTTGCCGCCCGTCGATCTCGAGAACACGGCTGCGGACGATGACGTCTCGGATGGAGTCATCGCGGCAGCGATGACGGGTGTGCAGGGTCCCGCCGCCGGCGACGATCAGCTCGCGGCGACGCTCGGCCCCCCAGGCAGCGTCGTGATCGGGATCGGCCTGGATCGCTTCCGGGGACAGGGCCAGCAGTTCCGGGATGCTGTACCCCAGATGGGTGTGGGCTGAATGATTGCAGGCAAGAAAATGGCCGCTCAGCGCATCGGAGGCCAGCAGGTCGGTGTCGGTGAGGTCGGCGATCAGACAGAAATCGGCCAGCCGATCGTGAAGGCTCGCGGCGTGGTCTGCCGATCCCCCATGTTCACCCATGGCACCACGTTCCCTTCCTCAAGAACGCTAGGTGCGAGCTGGCCCCATCATCCTGGATCTTCAACAGTTATTGATTCCATCGGCCCTTGACAACGGGCTTTCAGGGTGAATCTTTTTTCCGTGGCGCTGATCTTCCCTCGCTTCCCATACTGCGGTTCCATGGCGAACATTCAGCGGGCCGTTGTCTGTTCATCGCTTCAGGCGGGCGAGGCTCCGGCCACCTCCCCCTCCTCGTTCCTTTGCCCCTCGAAGGCCCGCCCCAGGGGCTCGGCCGCCAGACCCTGCTCCTCGCGCAGGTAGCGGGCCAGTCCGTCGCTGTTGCCGTGGGTCACGTACACCTGGCGGGCGCCGCAGTCCCGGACCGTGCGCAGCAGCCCGTCCCAGTCGGCGTGGTCGCTGAGGGCGAAGCCCCGCTCGAAGCCGCGTCGCCGCCGTGCCCCCCGCACCGCCATCCAGCCGCTGACGAAGGCGGTCTGGGGGTTGGTGAACCGTTTCATCCAGGGCGAGCGGTGGGCCGAGGGCGGCGCCAGCACCAGGCGCCCGGCCAGCGATTCGCTGCGGGGAAGTTCGCTCAGCGGCCGCGTCGGCGGCAGCACCACCCCCTGGCTCCGGTAGGGCTCCATCAGGGCCTGCACCGCCCCGTGCAGCAGCACTTCCTCCTCCACCCCCAGCGCGGCCAGTTCCGCCAGCAGCCGCTGGGCCTTGCCGAAGGCATAGGCGAACAGCAGCGAGGGGCGCTGGGGGCCCCCCCGCCACCAGGCCAAGATCTCGGCGGCCACCTGCCAGCCGGGCCGCCAGCGGTAGATCGGCAGGCCGAAGGTGGCCTCGGTGATCAGCACGTCGGCGCTCACCGGCTCGAACGGGGCGCAGCTGGGGTCGGCATCGCGCTTGTAGTCCCCGCTGATCAGCCAGGTTTCATTGCCGGCCGTGATCCGGATCTGGGCCGAGCCCAGCACATGGCCGGCCGGATGGAACGACACCACAGCCCCACCGAGGCGTCGTTCCTCGCCGTAGGGCAGCCCCGTCAGTTCGATGCCGGCCCCCAGCCGCTGGCGCAGCACGCCCTCGCCAGGGCTCGCCGCCCAGTAGGCGCCGCTGCCGGGCCGGGCGTGGTCGGCGTGGCCATGGGTGATCAGGGCCCGGCTCACCGGTCGCCAGGGGTCGATCCAGGCCTGGGCCGCCGGACAGTAGAGCCCCTGGGGGGTGAGCTGGAGCAGGCCGTCGGGCGGCAGGACCATGGCGCGCCGGTGCCGCCGCAGGGGGATGGCCGCATCCTGGCGGCCCGTGTCCGTTGACGGCGTGCGGGCTCACCACTAGCCATGGGGCAGCCATCACCGCTGGCCCGATGTCACTGGAGACCCATCGCGAGGAGCTGGAGGCCACCGCGGCCGCCCTGGCCCGGCCGGGCACCGGCCTGCTGGCGGCCGACGAATCCACCGGCACGATCGGCAAGCGCTTCACCGCGATCGACGTTGAGAACAGTGAGGAGAACCGCCGCGCCTACCGCACCCTGCTGGCCACCACCCCCGGACTCGGCGAAACGATCAGCGGCGTGATCCTCTACGAGGAAACCCTGTACCAGGAGGCGGCCCCCATCGCGGGCCGGCCGGCCGGATCGATCGTCGATCTCTTCAAGGAGCAGGGGCTGGTGGTCGGGATCAAGCTGGACCTCGGGGTGGAGCCCCTGGCCGGGGGCCTGGCCGGCGAGACCTGGTGCACGGGACTGCGGGGCCTGCAGGAACGGGCGGCCCGGGCCTACGCCCGCGGCGCCCGCTTCGCCAAATGGCGCGCCGTGCTGCGCATCAGCGCCGACGGCTGCCCCTCGGAGCTGTGCGTGCGCGAGAACGCCTGGGGGCTGGCCCGCTACGCCCGCACGGCCCAGGAGGAGGGCCTGGTGCCGATCGTGGAGCCGGAGATCCTGATGGACGGCGACCACGACATCCTCACCACCGCGGCGGTGCAGGAGTGGGTGCTGCGCAGCGTCTACGAGGCCCTGGGCCAGAACGGCGTATTCCTGGAGGGCACCCTGCTGAAACCTTCGATGACCCTGCCTGGAGCCGGGGCTTCCGATCGATCCAGCTCCGAGCAGGTGGCGGCCTACACCGTGCGCACCCTGCGCCGCAGCGTGCCCCCGGCCGTGCCGGCGATCCTGTTCCTCTCGGGGGGCCTGGGGGAGGAGGAGGCCAGCGTCCTGCTCTCGGCCATTCATGCCGCCGACCCGGAGGCCCCCTGGCACCTGGGCTTCTCCTACGGCCGCGCCCTGCAGCATTCCTGCCTCAGTGAATGGAAGGGGAACGACACGGCGGCGGGCCAGGCGGCCCTGCTGGCCCGCGCCCGGGCCAACGGCGCCGCGGCCCGCGGGGCCTATGTGGCTGGCTCCGAACCCTCCGGTGACGGCGGCTCGCTGTTCGTGGCCAACTACAGCTACTGAAAAGGTGCCGAGCCGAGGGGTCCGGGCCGGCCCCTCAGGCGCTCATCGCCAGCATGCGCTCGATCGGCACCAGGGCCCGCAAGCGGATCTCCTCGTCGAGCTCGATCGCCGGCGCCATGGTGTGCAGGCACCGCCACAGCTTCTCGAGCGTGTTCAGCCGCATGTAGGGGCAGGCGTTGCAGCTGCAGCCGTCGGCCCCGGGCACCTCATGGAAGATCTTCTCCGGTGCCCGCCGCCGCATCTGGTGGAGGATGCCCGGCTCGGTGAGCACGATGAAGGAGGGGGCCGGGCTGGTCTGGGTGCGCTGCAGCAGCTTGCTGGTGGAGCCGATGAAGTCGGCCAGGTCGAGCAGGTGCTGCTGACACTCCGGATGGGCGATCACCTCGGCCTCGGGGTGTTCCTGGCGCAGGCGCAGCAGGGCCTGCTCGCTGAAGGTCTCGTGGACGATGCAGCTGCCGGGCCAGAGGGTGAGCTCCCGGCCGCTCTGGCGGGCCACCCAGCGCCCCAGGTTCTGGTCGGGGGCGAACAGGATCGGGCGGTCGGCCGGCAGCTGCTGCACCAGGTGGACCGCATTGCTGCTGGTGCAGATCAGGTCGCTCTGGGCCTTCACCGCCGCGGAGCAGTTGATGTAACTCACCACGACGTGGTCGGGGTGACGCCGGCGGAAGTCGGCGAAGGCGTCGGCGGGGCAGGCGTCCGCCAGGCTGCAGCCGGCCTCGAGGTCGGGCAGCAGCACCGTGCGGCCGGGGTTGAGGATCTTGGCGGTCTCCGCCATGAAGTGGACGCCGCAGAAGACGATCACCTCGGCGTCGGTGCTGGCAGCGCGGCGGGAGAGCTCGAGGGAATCGCCGATGAAATCGGCGCAGTCCTGGATGGCGTCGTCCTGGTAGTAGTGGGCCAGGATGATGGCGTTGCGCTCGTTCTTGAGCGTTTCGATCGCGGCGGCCAGCTCAGCATGGGGCGGGCAGGCCTCAGGGCTGGGTTGGGGCGTGTGGGTCAGCGTCTGCGTGAAGACCAACCGATGCCCCTTCTCATGCACGATGATCCCACTCTAGGAAGCGGTCGGTATTGGCTGAGCTGAACATCGCCATCGCGGGGGATCTGCACGACCAGTGGGATCGCAGTGACCACGACGTGCTGGAACGGATCCGTCCGGATGCCCTGCTGCTGGTGGGCGACCTGAGCGACGGCAAGTGCCGCATCCCCGAACTGCTCGCCACCCTGGAGCTGCCGATCGCCTGCGTTCTGGGCAACCACGATGCCGGCAAGGACGGCAGCGGCCGCACCCTGCGCCGCCAGCTGGAGCTGCTCGGTGAGCGGCACTGCGGCTGGGGTCTGAGGGAGCTGCGTCCCCCCGGGCTGGCGGTGGTGGGCGCCCGTCCCGGCACCGCCGGCGGTGGCTTCCACCTCTCCAAGGCGGTGCGATCGGTCTACGGGCCAGTGGGCCTGCAGGAGTCCGCCGAGCGCATCAGCCGGGCGGCCCTGGCCGCCGATCCCCAGCTGCCGCTGATCCTGCTGGCCCATTCCGGCCCCAGCGGCCTGGGCACCCAGGTGGACGACCCCTGCGGCCGCGACTGGAAGGCCCCCGCCTGCGACTGGGGGGATCAGGATCTGGCCCTGGCGGTGGATCAGATCCGCCGCCGCCGCCCCCTGCCCCTGGTGGTGTTCGGCCACATGCACCACGCCCTCTGCCATCACCAGGGGGAACGGCTGAGCTTCCGCCGCGACGCCCAGGGCACCGCCTTCCTGAACACCGCCTGCGTCCCCCGCCATGGCGTGGACCAGCGGGGCCGCGCCCTGCGCCACTTCAGCTGGGTCGTCTTCTCCGATGGCGATCTGCGCCACATCAGCCACCGCTGGTACGGCATCGACGGCGCCCTCCATTACGAGCAGACCCTCTGGACGGCGGCCCTGCCGGCGGCGGGAGTGCTCAGCCCTTGCTGATCTGCGCCTGCGTCAGCAGCCATGGCTTCGGCCATGGATCCCGAACGGCCTCGGTGCTCTGCGAACTGGCCGCCCTCAGGCCCGACTGGCGGCTGGTGATCTCCACCGGCTTGCCGCCGGCCTTCCTGGAGCTGTCCTTCGGGCCTGTGCCCTTCGAGCGGCGCCCCTGCCACTGGGACGTGGGGGTGATCCAGGCCGATGCCCTCGGCGCCGACGCCAGCGCCACCCTGGCCGCCCTCGAGCGGCTGGAGGAGGAGCTGCCGGCGCTGGTGGAGCGCGAGGCCCGCTGGCTGGAGGACCAGCGTCAGCCGGTCCTGGTGCTGGGGGACGTGCCTCCGGCGGCCGCCCTGCTGGCCCGGCGACTGCGGGTGCCGCTCGTCTGGCTGGCCAGCTTCGGCTGGGACGTGATCCATGCCCCAATGGGCCCGGCCTTCCGTCCCTGGGCCGATCGGCACCGGCAGCTCTACGGCCAGGGGGATCTGCTGCTCCATTGCCCCCTGTCCCTGCCGATGGACTGGGGGGTGCCCCAGGTGCGGCTGGGCCTGACCTGCTCCCGGCCCCGGCTCGATGGCGAGTGGCTGGCCCGGGAGCTGGACCTGCCGGCGGACCGGGAGCGGGTGGTGCTGGTCAGCTTCGGGGGGCTCGGAATGGCGATCGACCCGGCGCTGCTGGCCCGCTGGCCCGAGCATGTGTTCATCGGACCGGAGCCGCTGCTGGCCACGGTGGCCAATGGCCGTTGCCTGCCGCCGGGGGTGCGCCCCCTCGACCTGATGCCCCTGGCCGGACGGCTGATCACCAAGCCCGGCTACAGCAGCTTCTGCGAGGCCTTCAGCCAGGGGGTGGGCATTCATCTGGTGCACCGGAGCGGCTTCGCGGAAGCACCGGTGTTGGAGGAGGACCTGCGCAACCACGGCTGGCATCGGCTGCTGAGCCAGGAGGCCTTCCGCCGCGGCGACTGGGAGCTGGACCAGCCCCTGATGCCTCCGCGGCGCGGCCCCCTGGCGGACGACGGGGCGTCCACCGCCGCACGGACGCTCGTGACCTGGCTGGAGGGACGATCAGCACTGCCTATGGGGTAGGCCTTCAGGATTTGATCATCTGTTCATCGAATCCGGGAGATATCAGTCCCTGGCTGTAACCGGAATGCAAAACGTCATTCTTGATACCGGTAGACAGTTATTCGACCGTCACAAATAAGGAATCGATTCTGCTGATTCATCGGCAAATTACCGCCAACTCCCGGCGTCATGGATTCATTTTCTATGTCCCGGGATCACTGGTTCTTCCTGTTGCCGTTCTCCAGAAGACCTGGTCTCACCAAGCACATCAAGCCGGTTTGACTCTGTTGTCCCTGCAACAGGTCTCTGCCCACTTGTCCTTCTCGACCTCTTCTCTTGCCGAACCTTCAGCGCACCCCCCTGCTTCTTGCCCTCGCCGGACTGGGTCTGAGCCTGGCCGGGCCAGTCAGGGCCGCCGAGGGCTCCCAGGGCTGGGGGGCCAGCAGCGTCGCCCCCGGCGGCCCCACCCGCATGGCGATGCTCTCGCCGCTGCCGGCCGCGCCCCGGGTCTTCGCCATCACCCCCGAGCGGCGCGCCCTGCTCAACACCATCCGCTACGCCGAGGGAACCTGGGCCAACGGCCATGAGATCGGCTACCGGATCCTGTTCGGCGGCAGCCTGTTCGACTCCCTCGAGCGGCATCCCAACCGCGTCATGCGCACGGCCCGCTACGCCAGTGCCGCCGCCGGGGCCTACCAGTTCATGCCCTTCACCTGGGACATGGTCACCCGCGCTCTCGGGGTCTCCGACTTCGGCCCCGAATCCCAGGACCAGGCCGCCCTGTTCCTGGTCCAGCGTCGCGGTGCCCTGCATCTGGCCGACCGTGGCGAGCTGACCCCCGATCTGGCCGCCCGGCTGGCCCCCGAGTGGGCCTCGTTCCCCACCCTGGCCGGCCGCAGCTTCTACGGCCAGCCCGTCAAGCGTCTGAACGACCTGCGCCGCTTCTACGAGCAGAACCTGGCCCAGCTGCGCAGGGAGGAGGCCGCCGTCTGGGAGGACGTGGCCATCCGCCAGGTGCCGCCGGCCTGCAATGACGCCAGCCTCTCCTGTCAGCTGGAGCGCGTCAGCACCCCGGCCCCCTGAGCTCAGCTCTCCCCCTTGCCCTCCAGTCGCACACCGCCGAGCGTCTTCTGGGCGATGAGATAGGCCAGCACCGCCGCTCCCAGGAAGCCCAGAACGTTGCGCAGCAGCGGCAGCACGTCGTGGGTGCGGGTGATGATCGGCCCCATTCCCAGGGCGACGAACAGGATCACCCACAGGGGTGAGAGCAGCAGCACCCAGGTCCACTCCACCCGACGACCCTCCTGGCGCGGGAAGGCGGCGAACCCGACGATCAGTCCCCCCAGGATCGAGGTGCACAGGGTCAGGATCCACTGCTCCTGGGGCAGCCCGGGCACCACCTGGCAGCCGCCGATCGCCAGGCAGCCCTTCACCGCATGGATGGCCGAGAGGATCGAACCGTCCTCGCCGTGGTCGCGCACGTAGAACTGGTTGCCGTAGCGGGTCTGGAGCTCCACCCAGAAGGTGCGGGGCATCAGGGCGAACAGGGCCTCGCCCACGTTGAAGTTCAGCAGGTTGCCGCCGCGGGGATCGGCCACCAGCAGCAGACTGCGCTCATCGAGGTCCCAGAAGCCCTTGACCGCCAGGCCGGGCGTGCGCTCGTACTGGGTCAGTACCCGCAGCTTCCAGCCGCTGCTGGCTTCGAAATCCTCCAGTTCACTCTCCAGGGCCCCCCGTTCGCCGTCGGTGAGGGCCTTGGCCAGGTCGATCACCGGGGTGGGGTGATCGGGCAGCAGCTGGGGGTTGTCCGCCGCCAGGGCCTGGCCGACGGTGCCTGGCAGCACCCAGGTGACGAGCACGAGGCAGAGCATGGCCAGGAGCGCCCCCAGCCGCCGCCCCAGGTCGCTGCGCCGCTGCGGCCCACCCCGGTGCGGTTGTCGAGCCGCCATCGCTGTCGGTGCCGTCGCTGCCGCCATCGCCATCGTTCCGTCATCCATCGGTCAGCATTCTCACCGAGTCGCCCCACGCCGCGTGATCCCTCCCTCCCCCGGCTCCCCGGCGGTTCCGGCCTGGCTGGCCCAGCGACTGCGGGCGGCGGGGGGCTCGGTGCCGTTCCTCGACTACATGGACTGGGCCCTGCACGACCCGGACCATGGGGCCTACGGCAGCGGCCGGCTCCAGATCGGCCCCGGTGGTGACTTCGCCACGGCCCCCTCCCTGGGCGAAGAGTTCGCCCGCCTGCTGGCCCCCCAGGTGGCCCAGTGGCTGGCCCTGCTCCCCGCTGACGCACCCCTGGCCCTGGTGGAGACCGGCCCGGGGGAGGGGCAGCTGGCCCAGCAGCTGGCCGAAGCGCTCCACACCGGCTGGCCCTCCCTGGCCGGGCGCACCGAGCTGGTGCTCGTCGAGCCCAATGCCGGCATGGCCGAGCGGCAGCGCCGGCGGCTCGCCAGCTGCCCCCTGCCCGTGCGCTGGGCCGACCTCCGGACCCTGGCGGACGTCCCGCTGCGGGGGGTGGTGCTGGCCCACGAGGTGCTTGACGCCCTGGCCGTGGAGCGGTTCGAGCGGCGGGGTGAGCGCTGGTGCCGCCAGCGGGTCGTGCTGGAGAACGACGGGCTTCGGCTGGAGGCCGGTGAACCCCTGTCCGGGGCGATGCTGGCGTCGCTGGCCGATCTGGGACTGCTGCCCCTCGATGAACGCCGTCCCGAGGGCTGGTGCAGCGAGCTCCACCCCGGTCTGGCCCCCTGGCTGGCTGCCTGCGCCGCAGCCCTCGACCAGGGCTGGCTGCTGGTGATCGACTACGCCCATGAAGCCCGCCGCTACTACGCGCCCCAGCGCAGCAACGGCACCCTGATGGCCTACCGCCGCCAGCGGGCCAGCGACGACCCGCTTCGCGAGCCGGGCCAGTGGGACCTCACCGCCCACCTCTGCCTGGAGAGCCTGGACATCGCCGCCCGGGCCGGTGGCTGGCAGCCCCAGGGCGTCTGCCGCCAGGGCGAGGCCCTGCTGGCCCTCGGCCTGGCCAAGCGTCTGCATGGCCTGCAGCGGCAGAGCGGCACGCCGCTGGCGGAGCTGCTGCAGCGCAGGGAGACCCTGCTGCGGCTGGTGGATCCGGCGGGGCTCGGTGAGTTCCGCTGGATCGCCCTGCGCCGTGACGGGGAACCGGCGACCCCGGGAAGGGAACCCCTGTTCCTGAGTCCCCCTTCGGCCTGATCCCGGCGCTCAGCCCTTCCGCTCAAGCCCCCGGTTCACCTGCGACCTCCTTGCCATCCCCTGCTCAGAACCACTCCGACTGGGCTTCCTCGCGGGGATTGACGTTGGCGTGGGGGGTGGTGCGGCGGAACTCCATGGTGATGCTGCGCTTCTGTTCCCCATCGGCCGCCAGCGCCTCGATCGGGTAGAGCTGCTGACCGTCCCGGAAGGGCACCTGCAGGCGGAACGTGCCATCGGCGGAGAGGGGAACGTCCTCACCGCCGATGCTGAGCCGTGCCGAGGGGTCGGTGGCTCCATAGACAATCAGCTCAGCATCGGCCACCAGCCAGAAGGAACGTTGCCGGGGCGCAACCCCACCGATGCCGGAAGCGCTGCGGCCGGAGGCCCAGGGACCGGCGCCGGAGTCGGACAGGGCACCGCCCGCACCGTGCAGGCCGGCGGCGGAATCGATCTCGTGGAAGGCCTCCGAGCCCCGGCCCAGACGCCGCCAGGGGCTGGTGGCGCTCTGGTAGAGCCGTTCGTGCAGATCGTTGACGATCTCGCGGGGCGGGGCGGCTCCCGGTGCCGGGTCAGCGGCGGGAGGCATGGAGAAGGCCACGAAGGGATCGGGCGTGGTCAGGGCCGGACCATCCAGCTCCGGGACATGGGCGGTGGCGGAGAAGGCCAGGGAGATCCAGCCGCCGCTGCCGCCCTTGCGGAAGCCCAGCTCCACCCGGTAATCGCGGCCGGACAGGGGCACCGGCAAGTACCACTCAATGGCCTGGCTGTCGACCACCACCTCCTGGAGGGTGTGGGGGTGGGTGGACCCCCCATCGAGACCGGTGACGTCGGCCACCCGCAGACACAGCTGGGTGGCTCCCTCCGCCTGGGCCCGCTTCCGGTCGCCCGGTTCGATGAACCAGCGCACCTGGGACCACTGGGGATCGCGGGGCACGAAGGCCACCCAGCTGGCCC
The DNA here is from genome assembly GCF_024345635.1 of Cyanobium sp. Lug-B. Classification (NCBI taxonomy): domain Bacteria; kingdom Bacillati; phylum Cyanobacteriota; class Cyanophyceae; order Synechococcales; family Prochlorococcaceae; genus Cyanobium; species Cyanobium sp. Lug-B. The sequence goes on along the minus strand of NZ_JAGQBM010000001.1, from coordinate 49,626 downwards.
CGCGGCCGGGCTCCTGGGGCGCCTGCGGCGGGGGCGAGAACGCCGGTGTGGGCTCCACGGCAGACGGCGAAACCTCCTCCGCCGGGGCGGAGGGATCGGGCTGGGCGGTCTGCTCCGACCCCCCGAGCCCGACGGTTCTGGCCAGGGCACCGAGTCGTCTCAGGGGCTGGCTCAGGATGTCTTTGAACCGGCTGGGACGAAGGCTCATGGGCCGTGTTGAAGAAAACCTTGCGGTGATGGTCTCCGATCCGAGGGGTCCGCGCCTTCCCTGTCAGCGAAAGACCACCTTTGAGCCCCTCTCCCCGGCGCCTTGGGCCGCAAGACGGGGCCGCAGCGGGCCCCTGTGTCAGGGGGCGCCGATCGAAGTGGCGACCGCCAGGGTGGCCCGGATCGTGGCGGGATCGACGTCATCCCGGATCGTGACCGATCCCACACCGGTGGGCAGGACGAAACGCACCTTCCCCTGGCGCACCTTCTTGTCGGCCTGCAGGGAAGCCAGCACCGCCTCGGGATCCAGGGCCGGCCAGTCCATGGGCAGACCGGCGGCGGCGATCAGACGTCGCTGGCGGTCCTGATCGGCCTGGCTCCAGAGCCCCATGGCCACAGCGATGTCACCGGCCGCCAGCATGCCCAGGCCCACGGCCTCGCCGTGCAGCCAGGTGCCGTAGCCGCTGAGGTTCTCCACCGCATGCCCCAGGGTGTGTCCGTAATTGAGGATCGCCCGCAAACCCCCTTCCCGTTCATCGGCCGCCACGACGCGGGCCTTGGCGGCGGCGGAACGTTCCAGCAGCCGCTGCAGCAGCACCGGGCCGAGGGCGTCCCGGCTGGCCAGGCCCCCGCTGGGATGCCGCTCGGCGGCCGCCTCCAGATCCCGGAACAGGATCCCATCGCCGATGACGGCGTACTTGATCACCTCCGCCATGCCGGCCCGGAACTCCCGTTCCGGAAGGGTTGCCAGCACCAGGGGATCGATCAGTACCAGCTTCGGCTGGTGGAAGGCGCCGATCAGGTTCTTGCCGCCGGGATGGTTCACGCCGGTCTTGCCGCCGATGGCCGCATCCACCATCGCCAGCAGGGTGGTGGGCACCTGCACCACGGCGATGCCCCGCAGCCAGGTGGCGGCGGCGAAGCCGGCCATGTCCCCCACCACACCGCCGCCGAGGGCGACGATCAGGGAGCTCCGCTCCAGGCGGTGGGCGAAGGCGGCGTCGTGGATGGCCGCCACCGTGGCGGGGGTCTTCTGTTCCTCACCGGCCTCAATCACCAGCGTCCGCACCACGAAGCCGGAGGCCTCCAGGCTCTGCAGTGCCCGGGCCCCGTGGAACGCGTCCACATCGGGATTCGTCACCATCAGCACCCGGGTGCCGCTCTGGATTCCCCGTTCGAGCAGGAACGAACCGAGGCCCCCGAGCAGGCCCTCACCGATCAGGATCGGGTAGGGATCGGCAGCGAGGGACACCGTGATGGTGCGGTACTCCTGCGGCACGGAGGAAGGGGCGAGGGTGGACCGAGGCTAGGCCTGGGGGGAGAGGCGGCGGACCACCTCCAGCACCGCCTCCCCGTAGCTGGCGAGCTTGGCGGTGCCGATGCCGGTGAGGCCGGCGAGTTCGTCGAGGCCGGTGGGACGGCGTTCGGCGATGGCCACCAGGGTGCGGTCATGAAAGACCACATAGGGGGGCAGGCGCTGCTGCCGGGCCTGCTCCAGCCGCCAGGCTTTCAGGGCCGCCAGGAGGTCCGGATCGGCGGACTCCGCGCCGGCCGCGGGCGTTGTGGCTCCCCCGGAGGCGCGCCCACGTCGCTCCCGGGCCGGCGGCGGCAGCCGGATCTCGAGGCGGGACTCGCCCCGCAGCAGCGGCCGCACCAGCGCCTCGGGGCCGAACTCCAGGCCGCCATGGCCATCGGCGGCCGCCACCAGGTACCCCCTGGCGGTGAGCTGGCGGAACAGGCTGCGCCACTGCAGCCGGTCCAGTTCCCTGCCGATCCCGTACACCCCCAGTTGGTCATGGCCGAGGCTGCGGACCCGGGCGGTGTCCCCCCCCAGCAGCACGTCCACCAGGTGGGCGGCCCCGAAGCGGCCGCCGGTGCGGTAGACGGCCGAGAGGGCCTTGCGGGCCGGTTCGGTCACGTCCACCCCCTGGTTCGGCTCCAGGCAGACGTCGCAGTTGCCGCAGTCGGCGCTGCCCGTCTCGCCCAGATAGTCGAGCAGGATCCGGCGGCGGCAGCCGGAGGTCTCGGCGAAACCGATCAGGGAATCGAGCCGGCCATGCTCGATGCGCTTCTGGGCCGGCGCGGCGTCGGACTCCTCGATGAAGCGGCGCAGCGGTGGCACGTCGGCGGCTCCATGCACCATCCAGGCAATGGCCGGCAGCCCATCGCGGCCCGCTCGGCCCGTCTCCTGGTAGTAGGCCTCCAGGCTCTTGGGCAGGTCCACGTGGGCCACGAAGCGCACGTCCGGCTTGTCGATGCCCATGCCGAAGGCGATGGTGGCCACCACGATCACGCCGCTGCCGTGGCGGAAGCGCTCCAGGGCGGCACCGCGTGTGTCCGCCGCCAGGCCGGCGTGGTACGGCAGGGCGTCATGCCCGTCGGCCTTGATCAGTGCAGCGAACTCCTCCACCCGCTTGCGGGAGCGGGCGTAGACGATGCCGGCATGGCCCCGCTGGCTGGCGAGGAACTCCAGCAGCTGGCGCTTCGGATCGCTCTTGTCCCGCAGCAGATAGCGGATGTTCGGCCGATCGAAGCTGGCGGTGAACACCGCCGCCTGCTCCAGGCCCAGGCGCGCCACGATCTCGGAGCGGGTGCGGGGATCGGCGGTGGCGGTGAGGGCGATGCGGGGAACGGCCCTGAAGCGCTCCGCGAGCACCGCCAGCTGCAGGTACTCGGGACGGAAATCGTGGCCCCACTGGGAGACGCAGTGGGCTTCATCGATGGCGAACAGGGCCAGGGGCAGGTCGGCGAGCCGCTCGATAAGGTCACCGTTCAGCAGCCGCTCCGGCGACACGTACAGCAGGTCCAGACCCCCTGCCTGCAGCTCCCGCCAGGTGGCGGCGGCCGAGGCGCCGCTCTCGGCCGAATGCAGGGCGGCCGCCCGCACGCCGGCCTGGCGCAGGGCACTCACCTGATCCTGCATCAGGGCGATCAGAGGCGACACCACCACCGCCGTGCCCGGCCGGCAGAGGGCCGGGATCTGATAGCAGAGCGACTTGCCGCCACCGGTGGGCATCAGCACCAGGGCCGACCCCCCCGCGCAGACGTGCTCGACGATGGCGGCCTGGGGGCCGCGGAAGGCGTCGTAGCCGAAGACCTCCCGCAGCACCTGCTTGGGCGTCGGCGTTGGGGTCATGGGGAAAGGGTGGGGCGGCACCAAGGGGGCTCCAGCCTCGGCTCCGATTGTGCATCGCCCCGGCTCCGGCAGGATGTCCCCATGGCTCCACCCACCCCCGCCGCACCGGCAGCCACCCGCTCCGCCTGGGCGTTCCTGACCCCCGCCCTGGTGCTGCTCGCCGTGTCGGTGCTGATTCCGGCGGCGATGGCCCTGGTGATCAGCTTCACCCGCACCGGGCTGGATGTAGGCGAGCCACTCACCTTCGTGGGCCTGGCCAACTTCCGCCGCCTGCTGGCCGACCCGATGCTGCTGCGGGTCACGGGCACCACCTTTCTCTATCTGGTGGGGGTGGTGCCGCCGATCGTGCTCGGATCCCTGGCCCTGGCGGTGCTGGTCAACCGCCAGCTGCCGGGGATCCACTGGTTCCGCGGTGCCTTCTACACCCCGGTGCTGGTGTCGCTGGTGGTGGCGGCGATCGCCTTCCGCTGGCTCTACGCCGAGAACGGCCTGGTCAACGGCTGGCTCGGCGCCCTGCTGGGGGACCGCTTCTCGCCGATCGGCTTCCTCACCTCCACCGGTCTGGCCCTGCCCTCGGTGATGCTCGTGACCCTCTGGAAGGGCCTCGGCTACTACATGGTGATCTTCGTGGCCGGCCTGCAGGGGATCTCCGCCGATCTCTACGAGGCGGCGGCCCTCGATGGCAGCGAGGGATGGCGCCGCCATCTGGACATCACCCTGCCCCTGCTGAGGCCCTACATCACGCTGGTGGCGGTGATCTCGGCGATCGGGGCCACCAAGGTGTTCGAGGAGGTCTACCTGATGACCCAGGGGGGCCCGGCGGACAGCACCCGCACGATTGTGTATTACGTGTACGACCAGGCCTTTTCCGAGCTGGAGATCAGCTATGCCTGCACGGTGGGGCTGGCCCTGTTCCTGATCGTGCTGCTGCTCAGCCTGCTGCGCTACGCCTTCGCCGCCGACAACCCGCTCCAGTGATCCCCGCCGGGCCCCTGCCCGTGATGTCACCGTCGGGGCCCTCGACCCCCTGATGGCAGGCTGGTTTCCGCTTCGAGCCACCAAAGCCAGGGTGAAGATCATCGCGGACCCCCCTCCCCAGGCCACGCCGGCACCGCTCGACGCCATCGGCATCGTCGGCGGTGGCCAGCTGGCCTGGATGCTGGCCGAGGCGGCCCGGGACCTCGGTGTCGCCGTGCACGTGCAGACGCCCGGCGCCGGGGATCCGGCCACCCGTGCCGCCGCCAGCGTGGTGCTGGCGCCGGTCGATGACGTCAACGCCACCCGGGAGCTGGCCGGCCGCTGCGGCGCCATCAGTTTCGAGAACGAGTGGATCCCCCTCGAGGCCCTGCGGGCCCTGGAGGGGCCGGGGCTGCAGTTCCTGCCGGGTCTCGATGCCCTCCAGCCCCTGGTCAGCAAGGCGGGCCAGCGGCGGCTGCTCGGTGACCTGCATCTGCCCGCCCCCCGCTGGTGTCCCCTGGCCGATGTGCTGCAGCCGGAGCCTGCCCTGCCCCCGGGCGAGGAGGGGGCGGGCCCGCCGCCGGCGGGCCCACCGCGCCCCGTGCAGATGCCGGCGGTGCCGCGCCTCCCCGAGGGCTTCCGCTTTCCCCTGATGGCCAAGGCCAGCCGCGGCGGCTACGACGGCCGGGGGACGGTGCCGGTGCCCGATCTGGGGGCTCTGGAGCAGCTGCTGGATCGCGTCGAGCCGGACGACTGGATCCTTGAGGAGCTGGTGGCCTTCGAGCGCGAACTGGCCCTCGTGGCCTGCCGCGACCGACAGGGGCAGGTGGCCTGTTACCCCCTGGTGCAGACCCACCAGCACAGCCGTGTCTGCGACTGGGTGCTCTTCCCCGCTCCGGTGGACCACCGGGTGGAGGTGTTCGCCCGCAACGTGGCCGCCTCCCTGCTCACGGCCCTGGATTACGTGGGGGTGCTGTCGATCGAGTTCTTCTACGGGCCCTCGGGGCTCCAGGTCAACGAGCTGGCCCCCCGCACCCACAACTCCGGCCATCTGACGATCGAGGCCTGCCGCACCAGCCAGTTCGCCCAGCAGGTGCGGATCGTCGCCGGTCTGCCGATGGGGGCCACCGAGGCCGTGGTGCCCGGGGCGCTGATGGTCAACCTGCTGGCGCCGGAGGACGGTGATGACGACCAGCTGGCGCGGCGCCGGGCACTGGAGGCCCTCCCGGACGCCCACCTGCACTGGTATGGCAAGCGGGGCGGAGGGGTGGGACGCAAGCTGGGCCACCTCACCCTGCTTCTGCAGGGCCGCACCGCAGAGGAGCGGGAACTGGAACGCCAGCGGCTGCTGGCCGAGGTGCGGGCCATCTGGCCGCTCCCCCACCAACCCGCCTAGGATGCTGGCGGACTGCTGTGTTGGTGACTGCCTTTCACAGTTTTCTGATCTGACTCCCTTTCGACACGGGGAGTCTTCAGCGACGGCAACGTAGACCGGCTTCATTGCCGGAAACGAAGCCCCGCCCCTGACTCCCCTTCTGGTTCATCCAGGTCGAACACTGGGGCAAGACGGCATGGCGGTCCACCCCTTTTCCCCATTCCGATCGCGCCCGGGCCGGCATGCTGGGGGCAGGTCGCCCCGCCGCCGTGAACAGCGAGCCTTCGAGCTTTCAGCAGGCCTTCGAGCGCCTGCTCGCCCGTGCCCCGGGTCCGGTGTTCCCCCGGGCCCGGGCGCTGTACCTGCAGAAGTACCCCCTGGAAGGGGAGGCGGCGGGCGCCTTCCGCACCTTCCTGCTGGAGGAGGAGATCCAGGAAAGTCCCGCCGGCGCCCTGCGGATCCGGGCCCTTGCCCTGGCGATCGTGGCCTTGGGCCAGCCCCGTTTCGATAGGGCTGCTGCTGCGGCCTACCTGGAGCGCCGCTGGGGACTGCGCCCCGGCGATCTGCAGGAGGTGCCCGGGGCGAGCTGGTTCCGCGACAGCGGCGCCTACGGCCGCTTCGGCACCCCGGCCGTCTACGAGCGGGTGGCCCCCACCAGCCTGCTCAGCTCGTCAGCCGATCCAGTTCCTCCTGCAGCTGATCCCGGCTGAGGCGGGTGACCACGAACACCTCCTGGGCCGTGCTGCCGCGGCGGGCCAGCAGCTTGTGGCCGCCGGTGATCGGGCTCGACACCCGCAGCCGCAGGCCGACGCTGCGGCCCCTGACCCGGGTGATCACCGCCGGGGTGATCGTGTCGATGTCCGGCAGGGTCGCCAGCCGCCTGAGCAACGGGATCAGGCCCTCCACGTAGGTGCTGTGGGTGATCACCAGCCGGGCCATGGGTGCTGCTCAGCCGTGGCCCAGGGGAGCCATGGTCAGACCTTCGGCGGAGAGCAGCTGGTGGTACAGCTCCCCCTGCTCGAGCGGTCCGCTCCAGACCACCGCCGATCCCTCGCCATCGATGCGGTGGGCCAGTTCCCAGGCCCGGTCGGGCTGCATGCCGGGCAGATGGCGCACGAGCACCGCGACCACGTGCTGGAACGTGTTGACGTCGTCGTCGAGGACGATCACGTTGACGCTGTGATAGTGCGCGGACCGGCGCTGGGCGATCGGGGCGGGACTTCTGGAGGGGGCGACGACCATGGGCCTGCAGCGGCTGCCGGTCCCCAGCGTAGGTAACATGCGCGGAGTCTTGAACCGGGCCCGATGTTGATCACCCTTGGTTGGTCCGCCCTGGCGGCCATCTTCACCTTCTCGATCGCCATGGTGGTGTGGGGCCGCAACGGTGACAACAGCATCGGTTTCTGATCTGGCCTTCCCCACCACCACCCTGCTGGCGGGCCTGGCCTCCGCCCTGCTGCTCTTCGTGAGTGTGGGTGTGATCTATCTCTCCACCGTCGAATGGCGCGACAAGCGCCGACGGCGCTCCAGCGAAGGCCGCAACCGCTGATGGTCAACCCTTGACCAGCCCTGGCGCGAGGGGGCCGAAAGGCCTCTTTAGGTGAGCGCTCCGCTGCTGGTCGCCTGGCCATCGCCCCCCTGCGCAGACGCCCGCTTTCGCCAGGGTCACCACCGATGAAGGAGCGGCCCCGGGGCCGGCCGCGACGTCCCACCCTCCCTGGCCCCAACCCGCCGGCGATTCCATGAGCCGCCCGATCGATCGTCTGCGCCGCTCGCTGGTGGCGCCGGCCCTGCCCCGGCTACCCGGGCCGCCTCCCCTGCCGCTCACCACGGTCACCCTGCTGCTGTTGCTGCTGCTGCCGAGCCTGGCCCTGTGGCGCTGGCCCCGGCCCCGCGCCCAGGGACTTGAGCAGCTGATGGCGGTGAGCAGCCTGCTGCAGAGTTTCCCCGCCAGCCCGGAGCGGCCGGTTCCGGCCCTCTGGCGTGACCGACTCGGCGAGGCCGCGGGCCGCCGGCTGTGGCGCGAGCAGCGTCGCACCTGGTGGCAGTTCTGGGGACCTCACACCGACGGGGGCGCCTACCTGGTGCTGCAGGAGAACGCCGCCGGCGGGGCCCGGCCGCCCCTGCCGGCCCAGGGCCTGCGGGTGGGGAACCTGCTGGTGGTGGCACCGGATCCCCTCTCCCGGCGCCTGCTGCAGGACCAGCTGCGGCCCGACCAGCGGGCCGGCCGCGGACTGTTCAGCACCTGCCTGCCCCGCCTGGAAAGTGGCCAGGGCGTCTTCTGGAACGCCTCCGGACTCGGGGCCCTGGTGGGGCCCCTTGCTCCCCTGCTGGAGGCCTACCAGGAGGGTTGCTTCTCCCTGTCCCTGGAGGGCTCGGAGGTGCGCTGGCGCGGCGAAGCCTCCGATCGCCCCGCCTCCACCGGCCCGGCGGGCCGCCTGAGGATCCCGGACCTGCCGCCGTCCGCCCGGCCGCCCCTGCCCGCCGACCTGCTGCTGGAGCTGCAGGGCTCCTCCCTCGAGCAGCTGTTCCGGGGACTTCTGGCCCGCCAGCTGATCCGCGATCCCCTGGCGGCCCGCTACGGCATCGACACCAAGGGGCTCGCCCTGCTGCGGCGTTCCCCGTTCCGGCTGCGGCTCCAGCCCCAGCTCACCGGTGCCTTCCAGGCCTCGCTCGAGCTCCAGGTGGCGGTGGGGGCCGACCGCCAGGGCTGGCGCCAGCTGCTGCAGGGTCTGGCCCGGGCCCTGCAGGCCCAGGGGCTGGAGGCGGGCCCCACCGCGGCCGCATCCCAGGAGGGTGCCGCCACCTGGACCCGGCAGGACGGCGTGGTGCTGGGGGGATGGCGCTGGATCGGCGAGGGGGGACCCGCACCCCAGCTGCTGCTGTTCCTCGGTCCGGTGCCCGGCCGCTGGCAAGCCATGACCACCACAGGGACGGGCGCCCCGGCCAGCGGTGAGCTGTGGTTGCGGGTCCGGCCAAGGGGGCTGGACCAGCTGGGCCTGCTCCCCGAACCCCTGCCGGAGCTGGTGCGACGGGCCGATCAGCTGTGGATGGAGTCCCTTCCCGGCATAACGGCTAACGGAGCCGACGGGCTCAGCTGGCTGAAGGGACGCCTTCAGGTGAGCCGCTGACGGCCTGGCGCTCGCGCCGCCGACGCTCGGCGGCCACCGTCTCCTCCATGAGCTCGACGGCCATGGACATCTTCTCCAGGTTGCTGGCGTAGAGGGCGAGGTCCTTGTCGAGACGGTCGCGCAGCAGGCCCATCGACGCGCCGATTTCGTGGGCCAGCTGGCGCAGGGCCTGGGGTTCCATGGCGTCGTCGGCCAGGGCCTGCTCCAGCAGGGCCAGCAGGCCGACGGCCATCAGACGCGAGTAGTGGAAGTCGGGCCGGCGGATGCCGGCCAGGGCGGTGGCCACCGGCGGCGGGGCCCCCGCCCCCTGGCTCTCGATCCACTGGCGCACCTCGGCCTGGCTGTGGCGTCCCATGGCGGCCAGGGCTTCCTCGCACTGGCGGCGCAGGTCGGGGCCATCGAAGCCGGAGGAGGCGCAGAGGGCCTGGAAGAGGGGGGCCTTCTGGGCTTCGGGACGGTAGCCCCGGGCAAAGCCATCGAACACCTGCACCAGTCCGACGGCGAACAGGGGATCACTCTGGAAGCCCTTCTGACGGCTCAGCAGGTGGAGCTCCACCAGCAGTTCGTCGACCATGCGCCGGTAGAGAGGACTGATGACATGGGGGAAGGCGCCGTGGAAGGCGCGCTTGCTGTCGGCGACGGTGAGAGCAGCGCTCACGCGGATGGATTCTTCGTTGCAGCGACCTTAGCGCTGCAGGCACTCGACCCGATCGGCGGCTGGGTAGGATCGTTTCAATCGCCTGTCTGGAGCCCATGATCCCGATCGTCATCGAGGAGTCGGGTCGCGGTGAAAGAGCCTTCGACATCTATTCCCGCCTGCTGCGCGAGAGGATCATCTTCCTCGGCGAACCGGTGACGGCGGAGTCTGCCAACCGCGTGGTGGCCCAGCTGCTGTTTCTGGAGGCCGAAGATCCTGAAAAGGATATCTTCCTCTATGTCAATTCCCCCGGCGGTTCGGTTTACGACGGCCTTGGCATCTTTGACACGATGCAGCACATCAAACCCGACGTCCAGACGGTCTGCGTTGGCCTGGCGGCCAGCATGGGCGCCTTCCTGCTCTGCGCCGGCGCCAAGGGCAAGCGCAGCAGCCTCAGCCATTCCCGGATCATGATCCACCAGCCCCTCGGCGGGGCCCGGGGCCAGGCCAGCGACATCCGCATCCAGGCCGATGAGATCCTCTATCTGAAGGACAAGCTCAACCGCGAACTGGCGAGCCGGACCGGACAGGATCTGGAGCGCATTCAGATCGACACCGATCGGGACTTCTTCATGTCGCCGGCCGAAGCGATGGCCTACGGCCTGATCGACAAGGTGATCGAAAAGCGGCCTGTTCGCCCCGTCTGAGCCCCAGCCGCCCACAGAAAAAGGCCTGCCGGAGCAGGCCTTTTTTCATGGCGCCAAAGCCGGAGCTCAGGGGGCTTCGCTGGTCTCAGCCACGGCGGCTCCCTGCGGGGGAACAGTCGCCAGGTCGGCGGCGGTGAGCAGGGGGGAGAAGCGATCCTTGTCGGGAATCGAGGCGAACTCCGAAACGATCAGACGGAATTCGTCGCCGTCGAGGCTCTCCTTCTCAATCAGCAGCTCCACCAGCCGGTCCATGCAGGCCCGGTGCTCGGCCACCAGCTTCACCGTGTCTGTGTAGCAGCTCTGGACGATCTGGCGGACCGCCTCGTCGATCTTGTGGGCGATGGCATCGGAGACATCGCTGCGGGTCATCAGGTCGCGGCCCAGGAACACCTCCTGGTTGCCGGCCTCCAGGGACATCGGACCCAGATCGCTCATCCCGAAGCGGGTCACCATCTGCCGGGCCATCGAGGCCACCTGCTGGATGTCGCCGCCGGCCCCGGTGGTGACCTCGGAGTGGCCGAACACCACATCCTCAGCGGCACGGCCCCCGAGGGCCCCCATGATCCGGGCCCTCAGCTGGGCTCGGCTGACCAGCATCTGCTCCTCATCGGGGGCGAACCAGGTGAGGCCCTGGGCCTGGCCCCGGGGAATGAGGGTGACTTTCTGCACCGGATCGTGCTGCTTCACGAGGGTGCCCACCAGCGCGTGGCCCACCTCGTGATAAGCGATCAGGCGCTTGCTGCGGCCATCGGTGAGGGGCTTGCCCTCCATGCCGGCGATGATCCGGTCGACGGCATCGTCGATCTCGGCCAGACCGGTGGCCTCCTTGCGCCGGCGGGCGGTGAGGATCGCCGCCTCATTCAGCAGGTTGGCCAGGTCGGCGCCGGTGAAGCCGGGGGTGCGGCGGGCGATCATCTCCAGGGAGACGTCGTCAGCCAGCTTCTTGTTGCGGCTGTGCACCTTGAGGATCGAGAGCCGACCCTTGATGTCGGGCGCGTCCACCTGCACCTGGCGATCGAAACGGCCGGGCCGCATCAGGGCCGAATCCAGCACGTCGGGCCGGTTGGTGGCGGCGATGATGATGATGCCGCTGTTGCCCTCGAAGCCATCCATCTCCGTGAGGAGCTGGTTGAGGGTCTGCTCCCGCTCATCGTTGCCGCCGCCGATGCCGGCGCCCCGCTGGCGGCCGACCGCGTCGATCTCATCGATGAAGATCAGACAGGGGCTGTTCTCCTTGGCCCGCTTGAACAGGTCGCGCACCCGGCTGGCGCCGACCCCGACGAACATCTCCACAAACTCGGAACCGGAGAGGGAGAAGAAAGGCACCCCGGCCTCGCCGGCGATCGCCTTGGCCAGCAGGGTCTTGCCGGTGCCGGGGGGACCGACCAGCAGCACACCGCGGGGGATCTTGGCTCCCACCGAGGTGAAGCGCTCGGGGGTCTTGAGGAAGGTGACCACCTCCTGCAGATCCTGCTTGGCCTCCTCCACCCCGGCGACGTCATCGAACTTGACGCCGGTTTCCGCCTCCATGGCGAAACGGGCCTTGGACTTGCCGAACTGCATGGCCTGGCCGGGGCCACCCGGCATGCCGGAGGAACGCCGGGCCAGGAAGATCAGCGAGCCGATCAGCAGCAGCGGGAAGAGCAGGTTGCCCAGCAGCCCCAGGGCCGGCGGGGTGGACTTGGGCGGATGGACATCGAAGCTGATGCCCTGATCCTTGAGCTTGTTGATCAGCTCCGGAGCGACGCCGGGCAGATCGACGCGCAGGCGCTGGACGCGGTTGTCGAGGTCTGGATCCACCGCCTCGATCACGGCGGTGCGACCCCCGTCGAAGATGTCAACGGCGGTGACACGCCCCGCCTCCACATAATCCAGGAAGCGCCCGTAGCTCATCCGGGCCACCGCCGCATTGCGGGGGGCGGTGGTGTCGCCGCCACTGCCGGCGGGGGCCAGGCGCCCTCCGGAACTCAGCAACTGCCAGCCCAGGAACAGGGCCACGGCGACCGGCAACAGCCACAGGGCAAGGACACGCCAGCGCTGATTCATGGTTGTGAAGCTTTTGGACAACCTTAAGAGCGCGGGGCCCGCCAGCGGGAGCCCGGCAGCGCCGGAGGGTGTGGTCAGCTGGCCTGCAGCCAGGGGTTGAGCTCGATGCCGCCGGCGGCAGCCTCAGGCACGGGGGCCGATTCCATGATCAGTTCGCGGGACTCGATCGATTCGAGCAGTTCCGGGCCACCCAGGCCGTGCGTCCAGATCTCCACCTCGCTCCTCTCGGGACACTGAAAGGTCAGGAGTTCGAAAGGAAACACGACCCGTTCGAGGAAGAACTGCCCCGGCCCGATGCAGCGCAGGATGACCATGCGGTCGGAGCTGTTCCGGTAGCCGCAATCCACCTGTTCCGTCCGGGCCAGTTGATCCAACACCTTCATGCGGCGACGTCCATACCATCAAGCCATTGCGGCTGTGGGGATTCGGTGACGAAGGCGACGGATTGGCAGTCTTAATCTTTTCTTCTATTCTCCCTGGGCGAAGCCGGGGCTAGGCCCCCAAGGGCGACCGCTGCGGCCCCGCCGGCGGCTTCAGAGACTCCTCAGGGCCGCGATCGGATCCAGTCGGGCGGCGCGGCGGGCCGGCACCACCCCGAAGAACAGTCCGATCGAGCCGGACAGCCCCACCGTCAGCAACACGGTGCTGGCCTCGATCGTGGCCGGCAGGGGGGTGAAGGCCGCCACCAGGGCCACGGTGCCCAGGCCCATGGCGCTGCCGATCACCCCGCCGAGGCTGGCAAGCACCAGGGACTCCACCAGGAACTGGAGCAGCACGTCGCTGCTGCGGGCTCCGAGGGCCTTGCGCAGGCCGATCTCCTCGGTGCGTTCACTCACCGACACCAGCATGATGTTCATGATGCCGATCCCGCCCACCAGCAGGGACACGGCGCCGATGGCGGCGAGCATCAGGGTGAGCCCGCCGGTGATCGTGCCGACGATCGTGAGGGCATCCTTCTGGGAGCGCACGGCGAAGTCGTCCTCCCGCAGGATGCGGTGGCGCTGGCGCAGCAGGTTGGTGATCTGGAAGGCGGCGGCGCCGGTGCTGGCTTCGTCGCGGGCCTCCACGCTGATGAAGGTGAGGCTGACGCCGAAGGTGGGATCCCGTCCGCTCAGCTGGCTCACCATGGTGGTGAGGGGGATGTAGGCGTTCTCGTCCTGGTTGGAGCCGAACACCGCCCCCTTGGACGCCAGCACGCCGATGACCTCGAAGGACTTGTCCCGGATGCGGAGCTGGCGGCCCAGGGCTTCGCCGGTGGGCATCAGCTTCTTCTGCAGATCGGGCCCGATCACCACCACGTTGCGGGCGCCCTTGAGATCGCGCTCGTCGATGAAGCGGCCCCGGGTCACCTCGAAGCTGCGCACCGGCAGGAATTCCGGCGTCACCCCGGACACCGAGATCGTGGAGCTGAACCCCCCCGCCTGGGCCACCTCATTGAGGGTGATCTGGGGGGCGACGCGACGCACGCTCGGCACCTGCTCGGCGATGGCCTTGGCGTCCTCCAGCACCAGGGTGCGCGGAGTCTCGATCCCCTGGCGGCGCGTGTCGTTGTTGCCGGGCACCACGAACAGCACGTTGGCGCCCAGGGTGCTGAGCTGGCTCTCGGCCAGGTTCTGGGCGCCACGCCCCACCCCCACCAGGGTGATGACCGAGGCGTTGCCGATCACGATGCCGAGCATGGTGAGCAGGCTGCGCAGACGGTTGGAGCGCAGCGTCAGCAGCGCCATGGCCACCGTCTCGCTCAGGGGCAGCTTGGAGGCCATGGCGGCGCAGCCGGAGTCGCTTCGGTTCTAGAGGAAAGACGGCACCGCCGAAGGGTGGGCACTGCGGGGTCCCCGGTGCACCACCCCCTCCTGGATCTCGAGGGTGACCACCTCGCCCATGCGCAGCTCGAGGGTGGCGTTGGCCACCCCCACGATCACCGGCACACCCAGCCGCTCGGCGATCACGGCGGCGTGGCTCTGGCGGCCCTCCTCCTCGGCGATCACCCCGCGGGCCTTGCGGATCGCCTCCAGGTAGGCGGCGCTGGTCTCGCGCACCACCAGGATCTCGCCGGCCTCCAGGCGGGCCGCATCCTCCGGCGAGCTGGCCAGGCGCACCTTGCCACTGACGGTGCCGCTGCCGATGCCCACACCACGGCCCATGACGGCGGAGACGATGCCCACCTTGACCAGGTCGGTGGAGCCGGATACCCCTTCGAGGGTGCCGGCGGTCTGGACCACCAGATCACCGGCGCCCAGGAGCCCCAGCTGCTGGGCCGTGGCCATGGCGACGCTGAAGGTGCGGCTGCTGCTGGACTCGTCCTGGATCAGCAGGGGGTTGACCCCCCACACCAGCTGCAGCTGCCGGGCCACCGTGACATCGGAGGTGATCGCCAGGATCGGGGTGCTGGGGCGGAACTTGCTGACGTTGCGCGCCGTGGAGCCGGTCTTGGTGAGGGGCAGGATCGCCGCGGCGTTGAGCTGGCGGGCGATGCTGCTGACCGCCTGACAGATGGCGTTGGGGATGGTGGTCGCCATGTGGCTGTCCAGCACCCGCTGGGGGTAGTCCCGTTCGATGCGGCGGGCGATCTGGTCCATGGTGGCCACCGCCTCCACCGGGTAGTCGCCGACGGCCGTCTCGTTGGAGAGCATCACCGCATCGGTGCCGTCGAGGATGGCGTTGGCCACATCGCTCACCTCGGCCCGGGTGGGCCGGGGGCAGGAGGCCATCGAATCGAGCATCTGGGTGGCCGTGATGATCGGGATGCCGAGGCTGTTGGCCTTGCGGATCAGCTCCTTCTGCAGCAGCGGCACCTCCTCGGCGGGCATCTCCACCCCGAGGTCGCCCCGGGCCACCATCACCCCGTCGCAGAGGGGCAGGATCGCGTCGATGGCGTCGATGGCCTCGAACTTCTCGATCTTGGCCACCACAGGGGTGTTGTGGCCCTGGCTGCGGATCAGCTCCCGGATCTCCAGCATGTCGGAGGGGTTGCGCACGAAGCTCAGGGCCACCCAGTCGACGCCCTGCTGCAGCCCGAAGGCCAGGTCGCGCCGGTCCTTGGGGGTGAGGGCCCGGATCGAGAGCTGCACATCGGGGAAGTTGACCCCCTTGTTGTTGGAAAGCACCCCGCCCACCGTGACCTTGCACTTCAGGGTCTGCCCGGGACCGTCCACCTCCACCACCACCATCTCCACCCGGCCGTCGTCCAGCAGGATGCGGCTGCCGCTGGTCACCTCGTCCGCCAGACGGTCGTAGGTGACGGTGGCGATCGTGTTGTCGCAGTTGACGGCCCGGGAGGTGAGGGAGAAGGGATCCCCCTTGGCCAGGGTGATGGGACCGGCCTGGAAGCGGCCCAGCCGGATCTTGGGGCCCTGCAGGTCCTGGAGGATGCCGATGTGGACGCCCAGTTCGTGGGCCACCTGGCGGATGGTGGCGATCCGATCGGCGTGATCGCTGTGATCGCCGTGGGAAAAGTTGAGACGGAAGGTGGTGGCGCCGGCGGCGATCAGCTGCCGCAGCACCTCGGGCGACTCGGTGGCGGGCCCGATCGTGGCCACGATCTTTGTGCGACGCATGAGATCGTGAGGGGCCATTGAACGACCTTGTACAGGGGCGGAAACTACCATCCGGACTTGCCCGGAGCGCGCTTGGAATGGACTTTCACGACTACCAGCAACGCTCCCGTGAGACGGCCCGCTACCCCGAGGCCGGCAACAACATCCTTTATCCCACCCTGGGCCTGTGCGGCGAGGCCGGCGAAGTGGCCGACAAGGTGAAGAAGGTGCTGCGCGACCGAGCCGGGGTGTTCGGCCCCGAGGTTCGCGACGATCTGCGGCTGGAGCTGGGGGACGTGCTCTGGTACGTGGCCCAGCTGGCCACGGAACTGGGGCTGGATCTCGACGACGTGGCGGCCGCCAACCTGGCCAAGCTGGCCGACCGGGCGAACCGTAACGTGATCGCAGGCAGCGGCGACCGGCGGTGACTCAGGCAGGGATCGTCGTTCCAGGGACCAGGACTCCGGCCGGCAGCTGGGCCGGCAGGTCGGTCGCCACCCGGGTCGGGCCCCTCCTCCGGCTGCTGGTGCGGCTGTTCCTCGTGCTGCTGGTGGTCTGCGGTGCCCCGGCCCTGGCCGGCGCCACCGACCTGACGGTGTCCGAGGTGGTGCTGGAGCCCTGTCCCGCCGATGACCTGGCCACCCAGCCGACCCTGGCCCGCCCCAGCGGTGCCACCTGCTGGGCCCTGCGCGGCGTGGTGGTCAACCCCGGATCCAAGCCGGTGGTGGATACCGATGTGTTCGGCCTGATCCTCGACGCCAGTGGTGAACCGGTGCTGCCGAACCGCACCCGGGTGGGATCGATCGGTGATGTGCCCCCCGGGCGCTCCAGTTTCGCCCTGCGGCTGGCGGTGCCGGCCGGCACCCCCGGGCCGCTGGGCACCCGCAGCGTCAAGGCCCGGGGATTCAGTGCCCCGGTGCGTACCCGTGCCGGCGTCGACGACGAGCTGCTCCCCCTGGAGGAGGCCCTGGCGGCGACCCCGGCCGGGGAGCCTCAGTAGGGAAGGCCGCCGGAGAGGCTGGCGATCGACGCCCCCAGCAGGCTCTGGGCCAGCTGCAGGGCGATGAACGCCACCAGCGCCGAGAGGTCGAGGCCACCCAGCGGCGGAATCAGGCCGCGGAAGGCGTTGAGGTAGGGGTCGGTGATGGCGCTGACGCTGGAGAGCAGCGGATTGCTCCAGTCGAGGTTGGGGAACCAGCTCAGCAGCACCCGGACCAGGAGCACCAGGAGGTAGATGCTCAGGGTCTGGGCCAGCACCTGGAGCAGGAAGACGAGGATGCTCATGGAAGGGGTCGGAGGATGGGGGCGCAGGCTTGCGCCAGCTGTTGGGCCAACTCTATGGATCCGCCTCCTCGTCGGCAGGCGGCGGCGTTCCGGCCGTCTCGGCGGCCGCCAGGCGGCCGCCGAGGGCGGCCAGATCATCGGCCTTCAGGGAGAAGGTGCGATGGAACTTCTCGCTCAGGCTCAGCCAGTAGGAGCGGCCGTCGCTCTGGCGGCGGCGTTCGATGAAGTCCTGGGCGAGGAGCTCCCGGATGTGGTCATAGGCCCCGGAGCCGCGCAGCTCCACCAGCTCCGACTGCAGCAGGCGCTTCTTGAGGGCGATGGTGGCCAGGGTCCGCAGGGCGGCGACCGAGAGATCCACCGGCAGCAGGTTCTGGACCAGGTCCCCCAGGCCGGCCCGCAGCTGCAGGGCGTAGTGCTGGCCCTCCTGGTGGATCTCCAGGGCGGTGTCGCGATGGGCGTAGTCGGCCATCAGGGTGATCAGGGCCAGCTCGGTTTCGTCCCGGTCGATGCCGGCGATGGCGGCCAGCTCACCCAGTTCCAGGGGCCGACCCTTCAGGTAGAGAATCGCCTCGAGCCGGGCCGGCAGGGAGAGCCCCGGAGTGGCCGCTGCAGAGGGCTCGCCAAAGGATTGCTCCCCGAGGAGTTGTCCGTCGATGGGGGGCGCGCCTTCGGGGGGCGGGGCGTCGGGTTCGGCCATGGGGACGTCCGGCACGGCGTGGCGGCAACGTATCGCAGGCTTCAGACCCCCACCAGCCCGCCTGCACTGGGCAGGGCCCGTCCCACCTCGCCCAGGAACAGCCGGTAGGCCGGATTGCCCGTCTCCTCCCAGTGCTGGTAGGGGAGATCGGCGAGGAAGGCCCGCCACGCCTCCAGCTCCCCGGGGGGCACCTGCACCCCGACCACGATGCGGCCCACGTCGGCGCCGTGGTTGCGGTAGTGGAAGATGCTGATGTTCCAGTTGGGATGCAGGGCGTTCACGAAGGCCATCAGGGCCCCGGGCCGCTCCGGGAACACGAAGCGATACAGCCGCTCCTCCCCCTGGTCGAGGGCCGCCCCCGCACTGGCCGGCAGCCGGCCGCCCACCATGTGGCAGAGGTGGAGCTTGGCCAGCTCGTCGCCGCTCAGATCAAGGCAGGGGAAACCCTGCGACTCCAGGGCGTCCATCAGCTGGCGGGTGTCCTGGTGGCCGCTGATCTGCACCCCCACGAAGATGTGGGCCAGCTGGGGGTCGGCGAGGCGGTAGCTGAACTCGGTGAGGCTGCGCTGGCCGAGGACGGCGCAGAACCGGGCCAGGCTGCCGGGCTTCTCCGGGATCTCCACCGCCAGCAGGGCTTCGCGCTCCTCGCCCAGCTCGGCCCGTTCGGCCACGAAGGCCAGCCGGTCGAAATTCATGTTGGCGCCGCAGGCCACCGCCACCAGGGTGCGGTCCCGGAGCTGCCGCTGGGCCACATCCTTCTTCATGCCCGCCACCGAGAGGGCGCCGGCGGGTTCCAGGATCGAGCGGGTGTCCTCGAAGACGTCCTTGATCGCCGCGCAGATCTCGTCGGTGTCCACCGTCACCATGCGGTCGACGCAGCGCTGGGCCAGGGCGAAGGTGTGAACCCCCACCTGACGCACGGCCACCCCGTCGGCGAACAGGCCCACCTGCTCCAGCCGCACCCGTTCCCCCGCCGCCAGGGAGCGGGTCATGGCGTCGGCATCGCTCGGCTCGACGCCGACCACCTCCACCCGGGGCCAGAGGCTCTTGACGTAGGCGCCGATGCCCGCGATCAGGCCGCCGCCGCCCACCGCCACGTAGATGGCATCGGGGGGATCGGAGCACTGGCGCAGGATCTCCAGGGCGACGGTGCCCTGGCCGGCGATCACGTCGGGGTCGTCGAAGGGATGGATGAAGGTGAGTCCCCGCTGGCGCTGCAGCCGGTGCGCTTCCTCGCAGGCCTCGTCGTAGGTGTCGCCGTGCAGCACCACCTCGGCCCCCCGGGCCGCCACGGAGCGCACCTTCATCTCCGGCGTCGTGACCGGCATCACGATCACGGCGGTGCAGCCCAGCCGCTGGGCCGCCAGGGCCACCCCCTGGGCGTGGTTGCCGGCGCTGGCGGCGATCACCCCCCGGTCGAGTTCGGCGCGCTCCAGGCCGGCCATCTTGTTGTAGGCCCCGCGCAGCTTGAAGCTGAACACGGGCTGGAGGTCCTCCCGTTTGAGCAGCACCTGGTTGTGGAGCCGGCGGGAGAGGTTGGGGGCGGGATCGAGGGGGGACTCGATCGCCACGTCGTACACCCGGGCCCGCAGGATCCGCTGCAGGTAGGCGGTCGCCCCGGGAAAGGCGTCGTCGTTGTCGGCCGTGGTCATGGCTCCAGTGTCGCAACCCGACCCCGGAACGGTGGCATCCGCCGCCGTGCGCCGGGGCGAACCCCGTAGATTGGCCATCTGGAAGCAAGGACGGGCATGCATCTGAGCGAGCTGAGCCATCCGAATCAGCTGCACGGCCTCAGCACCGCTGAACTCGAGGCCATGGCTCGCCAGATCCGCGAGAAGCACCTGGAGGTGGTGGCCACCAGCGGCGGGCACCTCGGTCCGGGACTGGGGGTCGTCGAACTCACCCTCGCCCTCTACCAGACCCTCGACCTCGACCACGACCGGGTGGTCTGGGATGTGGGTCACCAGGCCTACCCCCACAAGCTGGTGACGGGCCGGTACAAGGACTTCCACACCCTGCGCCAGCAGGGCGGTGTGGCGGGCTACCTCAAGCGCAGCGAGAGCCGCTTCGACCACTTCGGCGCCGGCCACGCCTCCACCAGCATCTCGGCCGCCCTGGGCATGGCCCTGGCCCGCGACCGCCGCGGCGAGGATTTCAAATGTGTCGCCGTGATCGGTGACGGCGCCCTCACCGGCGGCATGGCCCTGGAGGCCATCAACCATGCGGGCCACCTGCCCCGCACCAAGCTGCTGGTGGTGCTGAACGACAACGACATGTCGATCTCACCGCCGGTGGGGGCCCTCTCGACCCACCTCAACCGCATGCGGCTCAGCAAGCCGGTGCAGTTCCTCTCCGGCAGCGCCGAGGAGGCGGTGAAGCACCTGCCCTTCCTGCACGGGGAGCTGCCCACCGAGCTCAAGACCCTCAAGGAGAGCATGAAGCGGCTGGCGGTGCCCAAGGTGGGCGCCGTGTTCGAGGAGCTGGGCTTCACCTACGTGGGCCCGATCGACGGCCACGACATCCCCGAGATGGTGCGCACCTTCCAGGCGGCCCACCGCTGCGAGGGCCCGGTGCTGGTGCATGTGGCCACCACCAAGGGCAAGGGCTACCCCTACGCCGAAGCCGATCAGGTGGGGTACCACGCCCAGTCGGCCTTTGACCTGGCCACCGGCAAGGCCTACCCGTCCAGCAAGCCCAAGCCCCCCAGCTGGAGCAAGGTGTTCGGCCAGACCCTGGTGAAGATCTGCGAGCAGGACTCCCGGGTGGTGGGCATCACCGCCGCCATGGCCACCGGCACGGGCCTCGATCTGCTGGAGAAGGCCCTCCCCCATCAGTACTTCGATGTCGGCATCGCCGAGCAGCACGCCGTCACCATGGCGGCGGGCATGGCCTGCGAGGGCCTGCGGCCGGTGGTGGCGATCTACAGCACCTTCCTGCAGCGGGCCTACGACCAGCTCATCCACGACGTGGGCATCCAGAAGCTGCCGGTCACCTTCGTGCTCGACCGGGCCGGCATCGTCGGCGCCGACGGCCCCACCCACCAGGGCCAGTACGACATCAGCTACCTGCGGGCCGTGCCCAATTTCACGGTGATGGCCCCGAAGGACGAGGCCGAGCTGCAGCGCATGCTGGTCACCTCGATCGCCCACGATGGCCCCTGCGCCATCCGCATTCCCCGCGGTGAAGGGGAAGGGGTGCCGCTGATGGACGAGGGCTGGCAGCCCCTGGAGATCGGCCGCGGTGAGCTGCTCACCGACGGTGACGACGTGCTGATCGTGGCCTATGGCGCCATGGTGGCGCCGGCGATGGCCACCGCCGGGCTGCTGCAGGAGAAGGGCCTGCGGGCGGGGGTGGTCAATGCCCGCTTCCTGCGGCCCCTCGATGAGGCGCTGCTGCTGCCCCTGGCCCGCCGCATCGGCCGGGTCGTGACGATGGAGGAGGGGGCCTTGCCGGGAGGCTTCGGTGCCGCCGTGGTGGAATCCTTCAACGACCACGACCTGCCCGTGCCGGTGCTGCGCCTCGGCATCCCCGATGTCCTGGTCGACCATGCCAGTCCCGACCAGAGCAAGGAGCGCCTTGGCCTGACGCCGTCCCAGATGGCCGATCGCATCCTCGAGCGTTTCGGGCCCGTCTTCCGCGCCACCGTTCCCACCGCCCTTGCCGTCTGAGTCGACCCTCCGCTGCCAGGTGCTGGTGGTGGGGGCCGGTCCGGCCGGCGGGGACCTGGCCCGGCGTCTGGCCCTCCAGGGGGTGGATGTGGTGCTGGTCGACCGGCTCGATGACCTGGGCCGTTCCGCCTTCAGCAGCGCCGCCCTGCCGATCGAGACCATGGCCAGCCTGGGCCTGCCGGCGGAGGTGGTGGGCAGCCGCTGGCGGCAATGGCAACTGATCGGACCCGGGCCCGCCACCCGGTGCTGGGCCTCGCCCCGTCCCCTCGGGGTGGTGCTGGATTTCGGTGCCCTGCGCCGCTGGCAGGCCGACCAGTGCCGCCGCTGGGGCGGGCGGGTGCATCTGGGACTGCACGCCTGCGCCAGCCGCCAGGAGGGCGAGCGGATGGTGACCCTGCTGCGCCGCGGCGACGGCAGCACGCTGCAGATCAACAGTGACTGGACGGTGGATGCCAGTGGCCACGGCCGGGCCCTGCTGGGGGATCCGCCGGTGTCCGAGCGCCGGCGCGATGGGCTGGTGCGGGCCGCCGGCCTGGAATGGCTGCTGCGGGTGTCCCCAGCCTGCTGGGAGCGCTGGGCCGACCGACTCAGCTTCTGCCTGGGCAGCGACTGGGTGCCCCAGGGCTACGGCTGGATCTTTCCGATGCAGCCCGGGGTGCTGAAGCTCGGCGTCTGCCGGCTGGTGGACCCCCAGCGCCAACAACCTCCCCTGGGGGGTCTGATCAACGACCTCGGCCGCCGGCTGCTGCCGGAGGGCCGGGCGGGAGTCGGGGCCGGCTGCGAGCCCTTCGAGGTGCTCGACCGCCACGGGGGCCTGGTGCGCAGCACGATCCGGCGCCGGGAACCGCACCGGCGGGGCCGGCTGGTGGGGCTGGGGGATGCGGTCAGCACCGCCAACCTGCTCGGCGGCGAAGGGATCCGGCACGCCCTGACCAGCAGCGCCGTGCTCGCCCCGCTGCTGCAGGAAGCCCTCACGGCCCCGGCGGGTTCATCGATGCAGGCGGAGCGAGCCCTGCGGGACTACGCGCCCCAGCTTCGCCGTGCCCTGGGCTGGCGCTGGTCCCTCAGTGGACGCCTGGCCCGGCGCACCTGGCTGGGCCTGCACGGGCCTCGGGCCGATGGGCGGCTGGATCAGGTGCTCCGGGGCCTGGAGAACAGCAGGGCGGAGGATCTCTCGGCCCTGCTGTTCGGCTATCGCTTCGAGCGCTACGGCCTCAGGGCGATGCCGTATCTGCTCGGCTGGCGCTGAAGCCCGGCTGGCGCTGAAGGGCCAGCCGGGGGGCCGCTCAGAGAACGCCGCGGGAGGCCAGGCCCAGGATGGCGCCCATGCCCAGGATGTGGCCCAGGCTGGTGGTGCCGAGCATGGCGCCGTGGCTGAAGCCGCCGAAGAAGTTGTCGCTGGGCAGCTTGAGGCCCACGTTCTGCTGCTGGATGGTGGCCTTGCCGATGGCGATGGCGATGACGTTGCAGACGATCATGACCAGGGCCACCTTCGGGGACCAGCTGATCGAAGCGGGAGCCATGGCCAGGAGAGGAGCGATCATGATGCACGTGGCGACGCCCCATCTTCCGGGTCAGGGCGACCTGTGCCCCGACCCCTTAAGACTTGTTCACCTGGGGTGCGCCTGAGCCTGCCGCCGGACCTTTCTGCGGAGCTGGTGAAGGCAGCAGCCGGAACCCCAGCAGCACCACCAGGTTGCTGAGCGTCAGGAAGGCTTCGGCGCCGCCGTGCAGGGGATCGACGTCCGCCAGCTGCCGTCCGTAAACCTGTTGGGCCACCACCGCGGCGACGATCGTGACCGCCACGAACAGCAGCGTCAGCTGGAATCCGCGCAGCGCCAGCCGCGGAAAGGCCCGCACCTGGCGGGCCCACCACAGGAAGGCCAGGTAGGGGAGCAGGGAGAGCACGAAGAACGGGGCCGGATCGATGGCGCCGAGGCCCTGGAACCAGGCGGCCAGGGGCAGGCTCACGGGGCTTCCTCCTCCGGGGAGAGCCGCTGCTGGCGCAGCAGGTTCCAGGCGGCCAGGGCCAGGGCCCCGTTGCCCGCGGCGGTGAGGCCGGCCTGCAACACCACCAGCCCTTTGAGGGCCTCGCTGTTGTCGAACAGATGCCAGGTGCAGGCGGCCATGGCGCTCACCAGCGCCGGCAGCATCGCCAGGGCCAGCCAGCGCCAGCCCCCTTCCCGACGCCGGCGGCCGAAGGCCTGCACGGCCAGGATCGCCAGCATCCATTCCAGCACCGAGGTGATGTGGATCCACCAGGTGGGCAGCGACAGCGCGTGCATGGGTGGGGCCTGGTGCGATCCGTAATGTACGGAGCCGGACCCGCCGCTGCGTCGGATGCGTGCTCTGATCTGCGGCTACTACGGCGAGCACAACCTGGGTGACGATGCCCTGCTGGAGGTGCTGCTGGACCAGCTGCCGGGGGAGTGTCGTCCCCTGGTCACGGCCCATGACCAGGCCCTGGTGCGGGAGCGCTTCGGGGTGGAGACCACCGACCGCCGCCGGCTGAAGGGGGTGCTGGCCGCCCTGGACCGCTGCGACGCCCTGGTGCTCGGCGGCGGCAGCCTGCTTCAGGACGCCACCAGCTTCCGCAGCCTCCTGTACTACGGCGCCCTGATGCTGGCGGCCCGCACCCGGGGCAAGCCCGTCCTGCTCTGGGGCCAGGGCCTGGGACCCCTGCGGCGCCGCCGCAGCCGGCTGCTCGTGCGGGGGCTGCTGCCCCTGGCCACGGCGATCAGCTGGCGGGACCCGGCCTCCGCAGCCCAGGCGAGGGCCTGGGGCGTGGCGGACCGCGTCGGCAGTGATCCGGTCTGGGGTCTGCCTGCTCGGGACTGGCGCGGCAGGGGCGGTCCGATCGTGGTCTGTTTCCGGCCTGTGCGCCAGCTCGACGCCATGGCCTGGCGTCCCTATCTGCAGGCCCTCGAGGGGCTGGCTGTGGCGGCCGACCGCCCGGTGCACTGGCTGCCCTTCCACCAGGACCAGGACCGGGGCCTGCTGGCCGACCTCACCCGCCAGGGTCTGGTGGGCCCGGCCCTGGCCGCCCGCAGCCGCGAGCTGGCGGCCGCGACGCCCCAGGAGGCCATGGACGCCTTCGCCCAGGCCGGTCTGGTGCTGGCCATGCGGCTGCATGGGCTGATCCTGGCGGCCCTGGCGGGCAGCCCCTGCGCCGCCCTCAGCTACGACCCCAAGGTGGCCGCTGCGGCGGCCGGCATCGGCTGCCCCTGCCAGGATCTGGACGCCCCACCATCCGCAGGGCTGCAGGAGGGCTGGGCCGCCGCGCTCGACCAGCCACCAAACCAGAGCGGCATCGCCGACCTGCAGCGCCAGAGCCAGGTGCATCGCGCGGTGCTGGACACCCTGCTGTCCTGATCACCCCGCCGGCACCGGGGCGCGGGTGACGCCTCAGGCCGCGGTTTCCCCCTGCAGGCGGGCGAGTTCGGCGAGCACCTCCTGGCTGTGGCCGGAGGGCCTGACCGCCACCCAGCTGGCGCGGAGCACCCCGTCCGGGTCGATCAGAAAGGTGTGGCGCGCCGAAAAGGGTGCCAGCCAGGAGCCGTAGCGACGGCTGACGGCACCGCCCGGATCCGACAGCAGCGGATAGGCCAGACCCTCGCTGCCACAGAAGGAGAGGTGGGCGTCCGGGTCATCGGCGCTCACACCGACCACCTCGGCGTTGCGGGCGTGGAAGGTCTCCAGGTCCCTCTGGAATCCCCGGGCTTCGAGGGTGCAGCCGCTGGTGAAGTCCTTGGGATAGAAGTACAGGGCCAGCCAGCGGCCACGGAAGTCGGCCTGGCTGCGGTGGGTCGTGACGACGGTGCCGTCCGCCGACGGAGCGACGCCATCGAGGTCGAAGGCGGGGGCGGGCTGGCCGACCTCGGGAAGGGTGCCGCCCATGGCCCGGACCCGGCCCGGGAGGACCAGCAGGCTGAGGGCGGCCAGCAGGGATCCCCCCAGAAAGGTGCGACGGTTCACAGCCAGGTTTCGATCAGGGCCGGACCCTAGCGGGGCTGGCCGGATGGTCAGACCTTGGCGAGATTGACGCCCAGCTCCTTGGCATAGGCACCGAGACCCTTCTTCTGGATCGTCTTGAGGGCGCGGGTGGAGACGCGCAGCTTCACGAAGCGGTTGCCCTCAGCCCACCACAGGCGGCGTTCCTGCAGATTCACCTGCTGCAGCTTCTTGGTGCGCACGTGGGAGTGGCTGACGGCCATGCCGTTGTTGGCGCGCTTGCCGGTGAGCTGACAGACCCGGGACATGACGAAGTGACGACGGTGGACGGTGCAGGCCTGAGCCAGCCTGCGACTTTACCAAACAGGCCCCAGGCCTTGGAGCCGGGCCCCGCTGAGGGGATCGAACCAGAGTTCGTGCTGCCGCTGCCAGCCCAGGCGCGGCTCCGCGGAAACCGGCGCCTCGGGGTCGCTGAGCACCCGCACCGGGCCCCAGCGGGTGTCGAACCAGAGCAGCTGCTGGTGGCCCCACCATTCACGCCGCAGCAGCCGGGCTTCCACGGCCCCGTCCTCGGCCAGGTGGAGGTGCTCGGGCCGCAGGCCCAGCTGGCGGCCGGGCGCGATCGCCAGCAGGTTGATCGCCGGCCGTCCCAGGAAGCTGGCCACGAAGCGGTTGGCTGGATCGGCATAGAGCTCCCGCGGGCTGCCCACCTGCTGCAACCGGCCGGCTTCCAACAGGGCGAGGCGGTCGGCCATGCCCACGGCCTCCTGCTGGTCGTGGGTGACGTAGATCACCGGTTGCTCCCGGCCGCACACCAGCCGTCGCAGTTCCGGTCGGAGCTCCTCCCGCAGCTGGGCGTCGAGGTTGCTCATCGGCTCATCCAGCAGCATGATCCGCGGCTGGCGCAGCAGGGCCCGGGCCAGGGCCACCCGCTGGCGCTGGCCGCCGGAGAGCTGGGCAGGGCGGCGCTGGCGCAGCGCGTCGAGCTGCAGCAGCTCGAGGACGGTCCCGAGGCGCCGCTGGCGTTCGGCGGCGGGCACCCCACGCACCTTGAGCCCCAGTTCCAGGTTGCCCTCCACGCTCAGGTGGGGATAGAGGGCGTAGCTCTGGAACACCATCGCCACCTGGCGTTCGCCCGGGCCGAGGGCGCCCAGGTCCTGGCCGTCGAGGAGCACCTGGCCCGCACTGGCGGGATCCAGCCCCGCCACCACCCGCAGGGTGGTGGACTTGCCGCAGCCACTCGGGCCGAGCAGGGCGAGGCATTCGCCGGGGGCGACGCTCAGATCAAGCCCGTCCAGCAGCCGGCGCCCCCCCGCCTCCCGGCACAGCTGGCGCAGCTCCAGACCGGCGGCGGCGGCGTTCATCCCTTCACCGCCCCGCGGGTGAGACCCGAGATGATGGGTCGCTGGGCCACCAGAACCAGCAGCAGCAGGGGAAGGCTGCCCAGCACCGTGGCGGCGGCGAAGGCGCCGTAGGGAATGGTGAACACCGAGCCGCCGCCGATCCGGGCGATGGCGATCGGCAGGGTGAGCAGGTCGCTGCGGCTGATCCAGGTGAGGGCGATGGCGTACTCGTTCCAGCTGGCCAGGAACACCAGGATGCCCGTGCTGGCCAGGGCCGGCCCCAGCAGGGGCAGCAGCACGTGCCGCAGCCGCTGGCCGAGGCCCAGGCCCTCCAGCCGGGCGGCGTCCTCCAGCTCGGCGGGAAGGTCGGCGAAGGCGGCCCGCAGCAGCAGCACCGCCAGCGGCAGCGACAGGCCTGTGTAGGGCAGGCTCAGGGCGAGCAGGTCATTGGCCAGGCCGAAGCGGCGGGCGATCTCCAGCAGCGCCAGGAACAGCAGCACGGTGGGGAACATCGCCGCCCCCACCAGCGCCAGGCCGACGCCCCAGCGCAGCAGGCCGCGCTGCTGCTGCAGCCCATAGGCACAGGGCACCGCCAGCAGCAGGGTGAGCAGGGTGGTGGCCAGGGCCACCAGGGTGCTGTTGCCCAGGTAGCGCCAGAAGGGCGGGTCGCCGGAGAGCACCAGCCGGTAGTTGGCCAGCGTCCAGGGGTTGCCCTCCAGCAGCGGCGCCACCAGCGCCTCCGGCCGCAGCAGGGAAGTGCGCAGCTGCCAGAGCAGCGGCCCCAGGCTCCACAGCAGCACCAGCAGCCTCATGCGGCCCGCTCCCGGCGGCCCTGGAGATCATCCCGCCGCCACAGCAGCCAGCCGCCACCGAGCAGCACCAGCAGCAGCAGGAAGGTGGCCAGCATCACCGTGGCGGCATAGCCGAAGTCGAGGAAGCGCATGGCATTGAGATAGGCGTAGAGGGCCAGGCTCTCGGTGCTCCCGGCCGGGCCACCGCCGCTGAGCACCTGGATCAGGTCGAACACACCCAGGGCCTGGGCCAGCCGGAACATCACGGCCAGGGCCAGGTAGGGCACCAGCAGCGGCAGGGTCAGGCGGCGCAGGATCTGCAGGCCGCCGGCGCCCTCCAGCCGCAGGGCCTCCTCCAGATCCTCGGGAATGGTCTGGAGTCCGGCCAGGAGCAGCAGGGCCACGAACGGCAGGGTCTTCCAGACGTCCGCCAGGACCACGAAGAACCAGGTGGTGGAAGGGGTGGAGAGGAAGCCGTAGCTGCTGCCGCCGAGGGAGCGGATGGCGGCGTTGAGGGGGCCGTGGGGGTCGTTGAGGATCCAGCGCCAGCCCAGGGCCATCACAGTGGTGGGCAGGGCCCAGGGCAGCAGGGTCAGGGCCCGCAGGGTCCCCCGGCCCCGCAGGGGGCGATGCAGCAGCAGGGCCAGCCCCAGCCCCCCGGCCAGTTCCAGCGCCACCGAGCAGACGGCGAAGCGCAGGGTCTGGTACGCATCCGTCCAGAAGCGGGCGTCATCGAGCAACCGCCCCCAGTTGGCGCCCCCGTTCGGCACCGGCACCAGCCCGGTGAGCACCGAACTGGCCTGGAAGCTCAGCCAGCCGTAGCGCAGCAGGGGGTAGACGAACACCGCCGCCAGCAGCAGCAGGGCGGGAGCCATCAGCAGCAGGCTGGCCGCGCGGGGTTTCATCGGTCCACGGCAGGGCGGCCCGCTGCAGTGTCGCCCGCCGGTCCCGCCAGCGAGCGCAGCACCTGCAGGCTCTGGCGCTGGGCGGCCGCCATGGTCGGGCCGGGGCCCCCCTGGCCGGTGAGCATGCCGTTCACCTGCCGGGCCAGCAGATCGCTGAGCTGGGCATAGGCCGGCGTGGGCGGCCGCAGCTGGGGATGCTGCAGGGCCTGGCGCTGCACCGCCAGCAGAGGGGCACGGCGCTGCAGCTCGGGATCGTCATAGAGCGTGCTCCAGGTGGGGGCATAGCCCTGCTCGATGGCGAGCTGGCGCTGCACGATCGGGCCGGTGAGCCAGCGGATCGCCGCCACCGCCTCCTCGGGATGGGGGCTGCCCTTGATCAGGGAGAGCCCCCAGGTGCCCAGGGTGCCGCCCCCCTGCTCACCGGGGGCCCCCACCATCGCCGTGACACCCACCTTGCCCTTCACCGGCCCCCCGCCCTTCTCGATCTCCCGCCAGGCGTAGGGCCAGTTGCGCAGGAAGGCGGCGTCACCGGCGGCAAAGGACTGCAGGGCGTCGTTCTCGGCGTAGCTGGCCACCGCCTGTGGGCTCACCCCGTCCTGCAGCAGGTCCGCGAGCCACTTCGCGGCCGCCACGGCCTCCGGACTGTCCAGCTCCGTGCGCGCGGTGGAGCCGTTCCACCAGTGGGCGCCGAAGCCCTG
Source organism: Cyanobium sp. Lug-B (assembly GCF_024345635.1). Taxonomy (NCBI): domain Bacteria; kingdom Bacillati; phylum Cyanobacteriota; class Cyanophyceae; order Synechococcales; family Prochlorococcaceae; genus Cyanobium; species Cyanobium sp. Lug-B. The sequence goes on along the minus strand of NZ_JAGQBM010000001.1, from coordinate 20,557 downwards.
CAGCACCTCCACCATCACGCAGCTCAGCCCCTCGTACTGGCGCCCCTGCCAGAGGTAGCCCCAGCGCACCTTGCCGCGGCGCTGCAGGTCCCGGGAGATCGCCACCAGCTCGTCGGTGTCGCGCGGGGGGCGCTCCATCAGGTCGGTGCGCCAGTAGAGCAGGCCGGTGTCGCCCGTGAGGGGCATGCGCCAGAGGTGGCCGTCAAGACCATTGCCCAAACGGGCGCCGGGCTCCATCGCTGCCAGCGACTCCGGCCCGAACCAGCGCTCCAGGGGTTCGAACCAGCCGGCGGCCACGTAGCGGGGCAGCCAGCTGACATCCACCAGCAAGAGGTCAAAGGGGGCCTCCCCCAGCAGCAGGCTGCCGGTGGCCAGATCGGAGATGGTCTCGGTGTCGAGGGGCCCGCGGATCACCTCCAGCACCACGCCGGGCGTGCTGGCGTTGAACTGGGCTACCGGGGCGGCCACCGCGTCGGCCAGGGGCGCGGGCATCAGCACCCGCACCGGTACGGGTCCGGTTGGCGCCGCCGGGGGGCTCGAGGGCCCGGAGCCGGACTGGCCGGATCCGGGGAGCATCACCAGCAGGGCCGCCGCCGAGAGCAGGGCCAGCACGGCAAGGGTCAGCAGCCTGGGGAGCGACCGCCACCGCCGCAGGCTGGAGAAGGGGGGGCGGGCCGCCATCGGGCCAGGTTAGGCGGGCCTGGGGGGCCGCTCCCCAGGAGGGCTCCGGGGGGGCCTCCGGTGCTCCGGACGCCTCAGAGACCGCGCTGCATCAGCTGACCCATCAGATCGGCACTGCGCTGCTGGAAGCCGGCCAGCTGGTTGGGCTCCAGGCCCCCCACGGCCAGGCGCGCCATCTCGTAGACGTGGCGGCTCAGATCTTCGGCCAGCTGGAGGCTGGGGGAGCTGCCGCCCCCGGTGATCACGGCACCGGAGGACAGCTTCAGCAGGCCCTCCACGAGCGGGTGGCGGCGGTTGACCAGCAGCACGTGGTGGTCGGGCAGACCCGGCAGCCGCTGCTCCATCAGGGCCCCCATGTCGTTGAGACGGCGCATCTGCTCCGGCAGCAGGATCAGGGCGGCCGGGGAGCCCTCCCCTTTCAGCGACTGCACCTGGACAGTGACCTTGTCGTTGCCGAGGGCGGCCTTGAACAGACCTCGCAGCTTCTCGCCGCTGTCGACGCCGTCGGCGTCCGCCAGCTCGCTCTCCGGCTCATGCAGGCTGTCATCGAGTTCGGCGTCCACCCGCTGGAAGCGCAGGTCGCCGTGGCGGGCCTCCAGCCAGGGGATGAACTGGGAATCGATCAGGGTGTCGGCGAGCAATACCTCGGCCCCCTGCCCCTTCCAGAGGGCCAGGGCCCCGGCCTGACCGGCCTCATCGGTGCAATAAAGGATGCGAGTGGCGTTGTCGGCCGGCAGCCGGCCTCGGTAGCCGGCCAGGGTGGTGTAGGTGCGGCCGTCGGTGGCGACGGGATCGGGGGCCACCTCCGCCTCCCCCTCCGCCGATGGCTCGCTGGCCGCCGCGGTGGTGCCGAACAGGATCAGGTCGGCCACCTGGTCGGCGAACTTGTCGTCCTCCATGGCGCCGATCTTGATGAAGGGGGCCAGGGAATCCCAGATCTCGGCGTAGCGGGCCGGCTCGTCACGGTGAAGCCCCTTGAGCCGGTCGCCCACCTTCTTGGCGACGAAGCCACCGATCGAGCGCACCCGGCGGTCGGTCTGCAGAGCACTGCGGCTCACGTTGAGGGGGATGTCGGGCGAATCGATCACGCCGCGCAGGGGCAGCAGGTAACGGGGCACCACCTCCTTGATCGAATCGCTGACGAACACCTGGTTGCAGTAGAGGCGGATCTCCCCCTTCTCCCAGTCGGCCCGGCCGGTGATCCTGGGGAAGTAGAGAATGCCCTGCAGGTTGTAGGGGTAGTCGGTGCTGAGATGCACCCAGAGCAGGGGATCCCCCTGGAAGGGGTAGAGATAGCGGTAGAGGGCGATGTAGTCGTCGTCGCTGAGCTCCCGGGGGCTCTTGCGCCAGGGGGCCTCCCGCTTGTTGACGGTTTCGCCGTCCAGCTGCACCGCCACCGGCAGAAAATCGCAGTAGGTGGTGATCAGGGTGCGGATTCGGGATGGCTCGATGTACTCCAGCTCCTCCTCCATCAGATGCAGGATCACGTCGGTGCCAGGTTCGGACCGCTCGGCCCCTTCGAGGCTGAAATTGGGTGAGCCATCGCAGCTCCAGCGCACCGCCTCGGCACCGGGCCGGGCGCTGAGGCTGACCAGCTCCACCCGGGCGGCCACCATGAAGCTGGAATAGAAGCCCAGGCCGAAATGGCCGATGATGGCGTCGCTTTCGCTCTTGTACTTCTCGAGGAAGTCTTCGGCGCTGGAGAAAGCCACCTGGTTGATGTAGCGCTTCACCTCATCGGCGGTCATGCCGATGCCGTTGTCGCTGATGGTGAGGGTCTTCGCCTCCCGGTCGATGCGGATGGCGATCGTCCCTTCCTCCCCTTCGCTGCAGTCCCCGGCCATGGCGGCCATGCGCCGCTTGCTGATGGCATCGACACCGTTGCTCACCAGTTCCCGCAGGAACACCTCATGGCCGGAATAGACGGCCTTCTTGATGATGGGGAAGATGTTCTCGGTGTGGATCTGAATCTGGCCCTGTTCCAGCACCGTCATGGCGAAAGAGAAGAATCGCCTTGAACCTAGGTGGGGGTGCGCGGCGGCTCAAGGCCGGCGAGGGTGGGGTCTCCGAACCAGCGGGCGTCAGCCGCCGGGCTTCTGCAGGTCGGGCCGCTCCTCGGGCAGGATCGCCCCCGCCACCGGGCACACCTGCAGGCAGATGCCGCAGTCGATGCAGGTGTCGAAATCGATCCAGTAGAAGGCCGTGCCCTTGCTGTTCGCACCCTGGCCGGGGTGGATGCAGGCCACGGGGCAGGCGTCGACGCAGTCGGCCACGCCCTCACAGACGTTGGTGACGATCGAATGGGCCATCGACGCGAAAAAGCGAGCGGCCGGATCCTAGGCAGCCAGCCACAGGGCACCGCGGCAGCCCCGTTCCGCCGCCAGCTGGTCCGCCGCCGCCTGGTCGGTGCAGGGCTGGGTGCAGAGCTCGGCCGCCTCGCCGCCGCCGTGCAGTTCCGCCATGCGGCGCAGGGCCGCCCCGAGGCCGGCGGCGGTGGCGCTGGCCACCAGCCACGGACCGGGCGCCTCCGCGGCGGCCTCCGGGGTCGTCGCCGAATCGAGCAGGTCACGGATGGCCTCCACGTCGAAGCCGAAGCCGGTGCCGGCCGCCTGGGCGGTGTCGCTGCAGAAGCGGCCCACCAGGCCGTCGTAGCGGCCGCCGCTGGCGATCGCCACCGGGGCATCGCTGCCCTGGCAGACGAGCTTGAACACCAGCCCGTCGTAGAGATCGAAGTGGGGCTGGAAGGTGGGATCCAGCTGCACCCGCACCCCCAGGGCGCCGGCCGGCTCCTGGACGCTGGCCAGGGTGGCGGCGAGGGACTCCAGCAGCGGCACCGGACCGAGCCACTGCTCCAGCTGGTAGAGCACCCGCACCGGCTCGCCCCGCAGGCCGATCAGGGCCATCAGCCGCTGGCGCTGGCTCTCGGGCAAGGAGAGGGCGGCGAGGGCGAGGGGATCGAAATCGGTGAGGGCGTGGCGCGCCGCGGAGCGCTGCTCCGCCGGAACCTGGCTCAGCAGGGCGCTGAGCAGGCCGTGGTGGCCCACCAACAGGGTGGGGCGGTGCTCGGAGGCGAGCCCCAGGGTCGCCACGGCGGCCAGCAGCAGATGCAGCAGTTCCGTGTCGGCGGCGGCGGAGGGCTCGCCGAGCAGTTCCACCCCGCTCTGCAGCTGTTCGCTGATGCGCTGGCCGCCGCCGTCGCCGATGAAGCTGCGGAAGGTGGTGCCGCTGGCCCAGAGCCGCAGCGGGCGGGGCCGGCCGAGCATGCGCGTGCTGGCGGCCCGGGCGATCGGGGCGGTGAGTTCGGGTCGCAGGCCGAGGGGTTCGTCGGCCGCCAGCCGCACGAGCTCCCGTTCGGCGATCGCGCCGCCGGCCTCAAGGGTGTCGAGCCGCTCGATGGTGGGCGGCGCCACCTCCTGGTAGCCCCAGAGGCGGTACACCGTCGCCAGCAGGTCGCAGAGTCGCCGGTTGCTGTCCACCTGACCCGGGTTGAGGTCCCGGGCGCCGGCGGCAGGTTGGAGGGCCATGGAGGGGAGTGCTGGGGCGGTGGGGTGGGGTGGGGCGGATCCTATGGAGCGTCGGTCGCCACGCCGGCCAGGGCATCGAGTTCCGGGGCACCGAAGCTGGCCCCGCTGAGGGGACGGCACAGGGCCAGGCCCTCGATCAGCGGCTGACGCAGGGCGGGGGTGCAGGCGATCACCCGTCCGTCGGCCAGGTCGAGGGGGCCGCCGTCGTAGGCGCACACCTGTCCGCCGGCCTCCTCCACCAGCACCACGCCCGCCACCAGATCCCAGGGGGACAGGCCCCGCTCCCAGTAGCCATCGACCCGGCCGGCGGCGACGAAAGCCAGATCGACCGCCGCCGCCCCCGCCCGCCGCACCCCGTGGCTGCGGTGGGTGAACCAGGCGAATTCGGCGTAATTGTTGTCGAGCCGCCGAACCCGGTCGTACGAGAACCCGGTGACGAGCAGGGAATCCGCAAGGGCGCCGCAGTCGCTGACGCTCAGCCGGTGGCCGTTGCACCAGGCCCCCTGACCCGGAGCCGCCCAGTAGTGCTCCTCCAGCACCGGCACCTCCAGGGCGCCGAGCAGGGGCAGGCCCCGCCAGCTCAGCCCCACGGAGGTGCCGAAGAAGGGGTAGCCGTGGGCGTAGTTGGTGGTGCCGTCAAGGGGATCGACGCACCACTGCAGATCCCCCTGGCCGTCCAGCCGGCCGCTCTCCTCCGCCAGCACGGCCACGGTGGGGGTGCCGGCCGCCAGGACCGCCAGCACGGCCGCTTCGGCCGCCAGGTCCGCCTCGGTGACCAGGTTGCCCGCCGTGCCCTTCTCCTTCACCTGCTCCAGCCGGCCGAAGTGGCGCCGCAGCTCGCGGCCCCCGGCCTCGGCGGCCGCACGGGCCACCTGCAGCAGGCGCTCCAGCTCGGCGCCATCGAGGCCGGACCCCTCCAGGGCCCTTTGGCAGAGGGATGTCATTCGTCGTCCAGGGGCAAGCCGGGACGCACCAGACCGCGGCCGAAGAAACGGCCGAACTGGCGGTCGTACACCTCGTCCTCGTCCTGGGTCTCCACCTCCAGCGGGCCGGTGGCCCGGGCCACGCACAGCAGGCCGTAGCCCTGCTCCCGCAGCTGCCTGGAGAGGCCGAGGGCCTCCCGCTGGTCGATGCTGCCGTCCAACACCCGCACGGCGCAGGCGGTGCAGCAGCCGTTGCGGCAGCTGAAGGGCAGCGGTTCACCCTGGGCCTCGAAGCTGCGCAGGATGTACTCCCCTTCCGGAACATCGAGGCGGATGACGCGGTTGGCCTGTCGCCAGTGGACCGTGATCGGATGGGTGCGGGTCATGGGGCGCTGGACGGGGGGCAGGGGGCGCAGGCGGGGCGAGATCGCTGGGGAGCGGTGGCCAGGTGCAGCCCCTGCTACATTGCCATCTGCCCCATTTCGCCGCTGGAGAGGTGGCCGAGTGGTCGAAGGCGCAGCACTGGAAATGCTGTATAGGGGCAACTCTATCGAGGGTTCGAATCCCTCCCTCTCCGTTTGCTGAAGCCGGTCCCCAGGGCCGGCTTTTTTTTGGTTTTTCAAGCCAGGATGCGACACACCAAAATGAGACCCATCCCTGGTACGGGACGGGATGTGCTGAGACAAGATGTGCTGAGACGGAATGTGCTGATCGGTCTGCGGTCGCGGCCACCCCGGAGTGGGGCTCAGCCGAAGCGTCCGCTGACGTAGTCAAGGGTCGACTGCTGGCTGGGGGAGTTGAAGATGTTCTCGGTCTCGTTGAATTCCACCAGATAGCCCACCTTGCCGGTGCCGCCTTCGACGGCCTCGGCATTGAAGAAGGCGGTCATGTCAGCCACGCGCACGGCCTGCTGCATGTTGTGGGTGACGATCATGATCGTGTAGCTGCGCTTCAGTTCATGCATCGTCTCCTCGATCTTCAGGGTTGAGATCGGATCGAGGGCCGAGCAGGGTTCGTCCATCAGGATCACCTCCGGCTCGGTGGCGATGGCCCGGGCGATGCAGAGTCGCTGCTGCTGGCCACCGGAGAGGGAGAGGCCGCTCTCCTGGAGCTTGTCCTTGCACTCGTCCCACACGGCCGCCTTCCGCAGGGAGCGTTCCACCAGTTCATCCATGTCGCCCTTGTAGCCGTTGATCCGGGCACCGAAGGCGATGTTCTCGTAGATCGATTTCGGGAAGGGATTGGGCTTCTGGAACACCATGCCGATGCGACGGCGCACCTCCACCGGATCCACCCGCTTGTCGTAGAGATCGTGCTGATCGAAGATCACCCGGCCCTTGAGCGTGCAGCCCGGGATCAGGTCGTTCATGCGGTTGAGGGCCCGCAGCACCGTGCTCTTGCCGCAGCCCGAAGGCCCGATGAAGGCGGTCACCTTGCCCTTGGGCAGATCCATGTAGACGTTCTTGACCGCTTCGAAGCTGCCGTAGGAGATCGTCACGTCCTGCAGGGACATGCAGACGTCGCTGGCCGCGGTGGAGGAAGGGGAAGCAGTCATGGCAGGGATGGGAGAAGACGGAGCCGGAGGAGTGGGGACGGAGAGGGGGTCAGGAGCGCGAGGCGCGGCTGATCCAGCGGGCCAGCAGGTTGGCGCCGAGAATCATGATCACCAGCACGAAGGAGGCCGCCCAGGCCAGTTCGTTCTGGGCCTCGTAGGGCATGATCGCGAAGTTGAAGATCAGCACCGACATGGTGGCGATCGGGTTGAACACCCCCTCGGGCCAGAAGGGGGAGAACAGGGCCGTGAAGATCAGCGGCGCCGTTTCTCCGGCGGCCCGGGCGATGCCCAGCACCACCCCCGTGGCGATGGGGGTGAAGGCGGCCGGCAGGGTGATCCGGGTGATGGTCACAAAGCGGGAGGCGCCGACGCCGTAGGCCCCCCAGCGCAGTTCCTGGGGCACCAGCAGCAGGCCCTCGTAGGTGGTCTTGATCACGGTGGGAAGCATCAGCACCGAGAGGGCGATGCCGCCGGCCATGGCGCTGAAGCTCTGGTCGAAGAAGATCCGGGTGGCGACGATCAGGGAGTAGATGAAGACGCCGCAGATGATCGAGGGCACCCCGGCTAGCACGTCGTTGCCGAAGCGCACGAAGCGGGAGAACCAGCCGTTCTGGGCGTACTCGGAGAGGTAGACACCGCCGCCCACCCCTACCGGGATGGCGATCAGGGAGGCGATGAGGGTGACGACGATCGTGCCCAGGATGGCGTTGCCGATGCCGCCGCCTTCGAGGCCGGGGGCCGGGGGCAGCTCGGTCAGCAGCTGCAGGCTGAGCAGCCGTCCCCCCTGGATCAGCACGTAGATGATCACCAGGAACAGGGGGATCACCGCCACCACGGCGAAGAATCCGGCGATGGCGGTGGCGATCTGGTTGAAGCGGTTGCGCTTCAGGGACGGGTCGTAATGGAGGCTGAGCCGTTCCGTGAAAAGACGGGTCGTCGGCGGAGTCGAGACGGACATGGCCAGGGAACGTCGTGAAGGCTGGTGGGTGGAGGGAGGAAACCGGATCAGTAGCGCAGGCTGAGGCGCCGCACGATCCACTGGGCCATCACGTTGACGACGAAGGTGAGGATCATCAGAACGACGGCCGCATACATCAGGGCCGACACCTGGATGCCATCCGCCTCACCGAACTGGTTGGCCAGCATCGAGGAAATGGTGTTGCCCGGGGCCAGGAGGGAGACACTGAAATTGAGGGAGTTGCCGATGATCATGGTCACCGCCATGGTCTCCCCCATGGCCCGGCCCAGCGACAGCATCACGCCGCCCATGATCGAGGAGACGGCGGCCGGCAGGATGACGTTGAAGATGGCGCCCCAGCGGGTGGTGCCCACCCCGTAGGCCCCCTGGCGCAGCTCGATCGGCACCTGGTTGAGGGCATCGCGGGAAATGGCGGTGATGATCGGCAGCACCATCACCACCAGGATCAGGATCGCCGGCGCCGTGCCGGGACCCTGGGGCTCGGTGGAGAAGAAGGGGGTCCAGCCGAGGCTGCTGTGAAGGAACGAGAGGAACGGGCGGATCGCGGGCTCCATCACGAAGATGGCCCACAGACCGAGCACCACCGAAGGAATGGCGGCCAGCAGTTCCACCAGCAGGCCGATCAGGTCCCGCAGGCCCCGGGGGAGCAGGTCCTCGGTGATGAAGATCGCCGTTCCCAGACCGATGGGCACGGCGATCAGCAGGGACAGGATCGAGGTGACGAGGGTGCCGTAGATGGCGATCAGGGCGCCGTAGTCCTCATTGACCGGATCCCAGGCGGAGGTGGTGAGGAACTTGAGGCCGAAGGTGGCCATGGCCTCCTTGGCACCGCTGAACACCGTCACGAAGATCGCCAGAAGGACGACCCCGACCGAGGCGGCCAGCACCAGGGTGAGCTGGCGGAAGCCGATGTCGACCAGCTTCTCCTGGGGGGGCCGTCGTCTGAGGGTGAACGCGTCGGTGGAGGGGGAGCTCCTCATGCAGCAATGATGCCGGTCGGCATGGACGTTGCTCCTGATCTCAGCACGAGTTTCAGCCGGCCCGTTTAAGCTCGGTTTAACGGTCGACAGGCTCCGGTAGCGTTGGGCCGCCATCAGGACTTCCATGGGGCGCATCGTCGGCATCGATCTGGGCACCACCAATTCGGTGGTGGCCGTGCTCGAAGGCGGCCGGCCCCAGGTCATCGCCAATGCGGAGGGGGGGCGTACCACCCCCTCGGTGGTGGGGTTCAGCCGCGACCAGGAACTGCTGGTGGGCCAGCTGGCCCGGCGCCAGCTGGTGCTCAATCCCCGCAACACCTTCGCCAATCTCAAGCGCTTCGTCGGCCGCAGCTGGGACGAACTCGACGAGGGCAGCCTGGGGGTGCCCTACAGCGTGCGGGCCAACGACCAGGGCAACGTGCGCGTCATCTGCCCGGCCACGGAACGGGAGTACGCCCCCGAGGAACTGGTGGCCTCGATCCTGCGCAAGCTGGTGGACGACGCCACCACCTACCTGGGCGAGGCGGTCGAGGCGGCGGTGATCACGGTGCCGGCCTATTTCAACGATGCCCAGCGCCAGGCCACCCGCGACGCCGGCCGACTGGCGGGCATCACGGTGGAGCGGATCCTCAACGAACCCACCGCGGCGGCGCTGGCCTATGGCTTTGACCGCAGCACCGTGAAGCGGGTGCTGGTGTTCGACCTCGGCGGCGGCACCTTCGACGTCTCCGTGCTGCGCATCGCCAACGGCGTCTTCGATGTGATGGCCACCAGCGGTGACACGCAGCTGGGGGGCAACGACTGGGACCGCCGCATCGTCGACTGGGTGGCCGAGGCCTTCCTGGCGGAGCACACCATCGACCTGCGCCGCGACCGCCAGGCGCTGCAGCGGCTCACCGAGGCCGCCGAAAAGGCCAAGCAGGAGCTCTCGGGCGTGCAGAGCACGCCGCTGTCGCTGCCGTTCATCGCCACGGGCCCCGACGGCCCCCTCCACATCGAGACCACCCTGGAGCGGGGCACCTTCGAGGGGCTCTGCCCCGACCTGCTCGACCGGCTGCTGCGTCCGGTCCAGCGGGCCCTGCGGGATTCGGGTCTGAGTGCCGACGCCATCGATGACGTCGTGCTGGTGGGCGGCTCCACCCGCATGCCGATGGTGCAGGAGATGGTGCGCACCCTGATTCCCCGGGAACCCTGCCAGTCGGTCAACCCCGACGAGGTGGTGGCGATCGGTGCGGCGGTGCAGGCCGGCATCCTCACCGGTGAGCTGCGCGACCTGATGCTCAACGACGTCACGCCCCTGTCCCTCGGGCTGGAGACGATCGGTGGGGTGATGAAGGTGCTGATCCCCCGCAACACCCCGATTCCGGTCCGCAAGTCGGACCTGTTCAGCACCTCGGAGGCCAACCAGTCGTCGGTGGAGATCCACGTGCTCCAGGGGGAGCGCCAGATGGCGGCCGACAACAAGTCCCTCGGCCGCTTTCGCCTCTCCGGCATCCCGCCGGCCCCCCGCGGTGTGCCCCAGGTGCAGGTGTCCTTCGACATCGACGCCAACGGTCTGCTGCAGGTGTCCGCCACCGACCGCACCACCGGGCGCCAGCAGAGCGTCTCGATCCAGGGGGGCTCGAACCTCAGTGAGGAGGAAATCAACCGGCTGCTGGAGGAAGCGGAGCGCAAGTCGGTGGAGGACCGCCGCAAGCGGGCCGTGATCGACCGCCGCAACCGCGCCCAGACCCTGGTGGCCCAGGCCGAGCGGCGGCTGCGGGATGCCGCCCTGGAGCTGGGCCCCGCCGGTGCCGACCGCCAGCAGCGTGCCGTGGAGCTGGCCCTGCGGGATGTGCAGGACGTGCTCACCCAGGAGGACCCCGCCGACCTCGAATTGGCCGTGAGCCAGCTGCAGGAGGCCCTGTTCGGCCTCAACCGCCGCCTGCTGGGCGAACGACGGGCGGAGAGCGGACCCCTCAAGGGCCTCAAGAACACCCTGGGGTCCCTCAAGGACGAACTCTTCTCCGACGACGACTGGGACGACTGGGGCGGATCGGGCCGCTCCGACCCCTGGTCGAGCCCGCCCCGGCCGCTGCAGCGGGATCCGTACCCCCTCGGCCGCTTCGCCGAGCGGGAGGCCGGCTACGACGACGACCTCCCCCCCCGCCGCTGGGACAACGGTCGCCCCTGGGATCGCCAGGAGCCCTACGACCGCGAGGTCTCCGGCGAGCGGCACCGCCCCCGCCGCGCCGGCCGCTACGACCAGGACGATCCCTGGGCCGATAGCTGAGGGTCGTGAGCCAGTCCCCCACGTCGGACCCGGCGGCCACGGCCGCCCGCGATCACTGGGAGGTGCTCGGGCTGGTTCCGGGCGCCGACGCCGCCAGCATCAAGCGGGCCTTCCGCCAGCAGGCCCGCCGCTGGCACCCCGATCTCAACGGCAACGACCCGGTGGCCGAGGCCCGCTTCAAGCGGGTCAACGAGGCCTACGCGGTGCTCTCCGATCCGGTCCGCCGTCGCGCCTGGGAAGCCGGGGAGGGCCAGGACAGCGCCGGCCTCGACGCCGATCCCTTCGCCAGCGGCTTTCCCCGCTTCGAGGACTACCTGGCGGAACTGTTCGGCCAGGACAGGCGCCGTCCCCGTGACTGGGACGAGGACCCCGTCGAGGAGGAACCCCCGGCGGCCGGCGAGGTGGCGACGGCGCCGGCCGCGCCGCCACCGGTGATGGCCGCCACCGACGAGGAGACCCTCGTGAGCCTCGCCCCGGAGCAGGCGCTCAGTGGTCAGCGGCTGGAGCTGGAGCTGCGGGACGGCACGGTGGTGGAGGTCTGGACCCCTCCCCTGGCGGGGGATGGCTGGCGGCTGCGGCTGGCGGGAGTGGCGCCCGGCGGGGCCGACCACTTCCTGCAGCTGCGGGTGCGCACCGCGGAGGGTCTGCGCATCGATGGCCTGCGGGTGCTTTACCAGCTCGATCTCCATCCCGCCGATGCCGCCCTCGGCTGTCAGGCGGTGGTGCCGACCCTGGAGGGGCCTGTGCGGCTGCGGGTGCCGCCCGGATCCTCCAGCGGCCGGCTGCTGCGGCTGCGGCAGCGGGGGCAGCGGCTGGGGGAGCAGCGCGGCGACCAGCTGGTGGAGGTGAGAATCGTGGTTCCGGAGCGGCCGACGGAGGCAGAGGAGGCCCTGTTCCGGCGGCTGCGGGAGCTGGACCGGGAACAGAACGGCCCCAGGGACGGGGACTGAACGCCCCATCGACCGCCAACGGATGAGACACTGGCCTGCGCCCCACCCCTGACGATGTGACAGACGGCGGTCTCCCACCCAACCCGGTGCATGTCCTGCTGTTCGATCCGGGCAGCGAACAGGAAGGCATCCATTCGCTCGAACTCGGCGGTCGGACGGTGGTGCTGTTGTTCGAGAACCCCGACGACGCCGAGCGCTACGCCGGGCTGCTCGAGGCCCAGGACTTTCCGGTGCCCTGTGTCGAGGCCCTCAATCGCCAGGATCTGGAGGATTTCTGCGCCGAAGCGGGCTACGAGGCCCGCTTCGTCCCCGCCGGCTTCATGCCCGAGAGCGAGGAGGAGCGGCTGCTGCTCGCCCCGCCCGAACGCAACATGGAAGTGACGGGCTGGAAGGAGGATCCGGCCCCCGCCGACGGGGCGGATGCCGACGGGCCCAGCGGCGATACGGAGCTGGAGGCCTTCCGCCGTCGCCTCGAAGGTCTGCTTTGAGCGCCCCAGGCGGCGACAGGGGTCACCTGCTCACCGAGCGGCCCAACCCGGCCAGCGAGACCCTCGACCGGCTGCCCACGGCCAGCCTGGTGGAGCTCTTCTGTGCCAACGACCTGCTGCCCCAGCAGGCGGTGGCCGCCGCCGCCGGGGAGCTGGCGGCCGCCATCGACGCCATTGCGGCGCGGCTCGCCGGAGGCGGGCGCCTCTTCTACCTGGGGGCGGGAACCTCCGGACGGCTCGGGGTGCTGGACGCGGCGGAGTGTCCGCCCACCTTCTGCAGTCCCCCCGAACTGGTGCAGGGGGTGCTGGCGGGCGGGGCGGCGGCCCTGCTGCGCAGCTCCGAAGGACTGGAGGACCTGCGGGAGGCGGGTCGTGACGACCTCGTCCAGCGGGGCTTCGGCCCGGATGATGCCCTGGTGGGCATCGCCGCCGGCGGCACCACCCCCTATGTGCTGGGGGGGCTGGCCCACGGCCAGGCGATCGGGGCCCTCACCGTGGCCATGGCCTGCGTGCCCGCCGACCAGGTGCCGATGCCCTGTGACATCGACATCCGCCTGCTGACCGGGCCGGAACTGCTGACCGGCTCCACCCGGCTCAAGGCGGGCACCGCCACCAAGATGGCCCTCAACATCCTCTCGACCGGCGTGATGGTGCGCCTGGGCAAGGTGTATGGCAACCGGATGGTGGATGTGGCGGTCACCAACAGCAAGCTGGAGGACCGGGCCCTGCGCATCCTGCGGGATCTGGCCGGCGTACCACGTGATCAGGGGCTGGGATTGCTGGAGCGGGCCGGAGGATCGGTGCGCCTGGCGCTGCTGATGGCCGCCTCCGGGCTTGAGGCCGGAGCGGCCCGGTCGGCCCTGGAACGCCACGGCCCCGGCCTGCGCCAGTGCCTTGAGGCCCTCGGGGTCAGCCTGCCGCCGGCGTCGTCTCCCTCGTGACCTCACCCTCGCTGAACGGTCCCCAGTAGGGGGCGGTGAACAGGTCGGTGCGGCGCCGGGTGGCCGGCGGCACCTGGGCGGGCGGCGTCATCAGCGCATCGCGCAGGGCCTGGTGGGCCGGGCTGGGGGGCCGCAGGGCCTGCACCCGTTCGGCGGCCAGCCGCACGATCTGCTGGGCCAGGGCCGCATTGGCCCGCAGGTTGTCGATCACCAGCTCGACGGTGACGGCGTCGTGCATGGCATGCCAGCAGTCGTAGTCGGTGACCATCGCCAGGGTGGCGTAGGCCATCTCCGCCTCCCGGGCCAGCCGGGCCTCGGTGTGGTTGGTCATGCCGATCACCGTGCAGCCCCAGGAGCGGTAGAGCTCGGATTCCGCCCGGGTGGAGAAGGCCGGCCCCTCCATGCAGAGGTAGGTGCCGCCGCGGTGCAGCTGGCGCCCTTCCGGCATCAGGCTGTCGCTGACGTCGGCGAGGACCCGGGAGAGCACGGCGCAGTAGGGGTCCGCGTTGCCGACGTGGGCCACCAGGCCCTCACCGAAGAAGGTGAGCGGCCGCTGCATGGTGCGGTCGATGAACTGATCGGGCACCACCATGTCGAGGGGCCGCACGCTCTCCTGCAGGGAACCCACGGCGGACACCGAAAGGATCCAGCGCACGCCGAGGGAGCGCAGGGCCCAGAGGTTGGCCCGGTAGGGAACCTCGCTGGGGGTGAAGGTGTGGTGACGCCCGTGCCGGGCCAGGAACACCACCTCCAGATCGCCGATCCGGCCGATCCGCAGGCTATCGGAGGGGGCCCCGTAGGGGGTGTCGACCGTCAGTTCACGCACGTCCTCGAGGCCCTCCATGGCATACAGGCCGCTGCCGCCGAGCACCCCCAGACGGGCCTTCGCAAGGTCGGACGTCGGCAGACCGCTGGCCTGGGGGGACGGGGAACGGGGCTCGGTGCTGGCCATGGATGCGAGGTGCCCTGGACGGATACAGTCGAAGTTTGCCTCCTCGACCGTGACCAAGGCCCTGATGGACACCGACGCCGGCCTGATCACCATCGATCTGTTCGACGCCGATGCCCCCGGCACCGTCGCCAATTTCGTGAAGCTCTCCAAGGACGGCTTCTATGACGGCCTGGCCTTCCACCGGGTGATCGACGGTTTCATGGCCCAGGGAGGGTGCCCCAACAGTCGCGAGGGTGCCCGCGGCATGGCCGGTACCGGCGGTCCCGGCTACACCATCCCCTGCGAGATCAACGCCCAGAAGCACAAGGCCGGCAGCCTGTCGATGGCCCATGCGGGCCGCAACACCGGCGGCAGCCAGTTCTTCCTGTGCCATGGCCCCCAGCCCCACCTGGATGGCCAGCACACCGTGTTCGGCCACACCGAGAACATCGATGTGGTGCTGGCCCTGAAGAACGGCAGCCGCATCCGCACGGTGACGATTGAGGACTGACCACACCCGGTGCTGGTGGACAGCCGGGGCCGCTGGCCCCGGGCAACCCCTCAGGACCAGACGATGAAGGCCCCGGGGGTGAGGTTGAGCAGCGGGCAGGTGAGGGTCAGCGCCTGCTCGCTGCCCTCAGGCGGCACCAGGTCGGTCAGCTGGCGACGCTCCGGCTCCAGATCGATGCTCGGATGGCCCTTGCGGCGGGCATCGGGCGCCAGCAGCAGGTTCACGCCGGTGGTGCCCTGCCAGCGGGCCATCTCCATCAGCGGCCCGGCCAGGTCGGCGGCCGTGAGCTGGCGGGACTGGTGGGCCGCCAGCAGCAGGGCCAGCCCGGGACCGTCGAGCAGGGCGAGCAGGCGGGGGTCCTCCTCGCGCTCCAGCAGCAGCCCCTTGCGCCTTGCCCACTCCCTCAGCACCTCCAGACGGCTGGCCCCCAGCAAGGGGTCGTGGGGGCCGTGCCAGCCCAGCACCGCCGTGAGGCCGTGGGATTCGGCCTCCATCAGGTGGCCGAGCTTGGTGCGCTTCACCCGCAGGTAGGCGGCGTTGTGGATGCCGGGATCCATCACCAGCGGCACCCGGTCGACCACCTGGAGGCCGTAGCCGCCCAGACCGGCGATCTTGCGGGGGTTGTTGGTGATCAGGCGCAGCCGGCGCACCCCCAGGTCGCTGAGGATCTGGGCGCCGACGCCGTAGTTACGCAGGTCGGCGGCGAAGCCCAGCCGTTCGTTGGCCTCCACCGTGTCAAGCCCGCCGTCCTGGAGGCTGTAGGCCTTGAGCTTGTTGATCAGGCCGATGCCCCGCCCTTCCTGGCGCAGGTAGACCACCACCCCCTCACCGGCCGACTCGATCATGCGAAGCGCCGCCTCCAGCTGGGGGCGGCAGTCGCAGCGGAGCGAGCCGAAGGCGTCGCCGGTGAGGCACTCCGAGTGCACCCGCACCAGCACCGGACCACTGCCGCGTTCCGGGTAGCCCTTGACGATCGCCACGTGCTCGCTGCCGTCGAGTTCGTTGCGGTAGCCGATCGCCCGGAACTGGCCGAAGCTGCTGGGCAGGGTGGCCTCCGCCTGGCGGGCCACGAACCGCTCGGTGTCGAGGCGGTAGCGGATCAGGTCGGCGATGCTGATCAGCCGCAGGCCGTGGTGGCGCGCGTAGTCGGCCAGCTGGGCCAGCCGGGCCATGGAGCCATCGGGATTCTGGATTTCGCAGATCACACCGGCCGGGTAAAGGCCCGCCAGCCGGGCCAGGTCGACGGCCGCCTCGGTGTGGCCCGCCCGCTGCAGCACTCCGCCCTGGCGGGCCCGCAGCGGGAAGATGTGGCCCGGTCGGCGCAGGTCGCCGGGCCGGGTATCGGGGTGGATCGCCACCTGGATCGTCCGGGCCCGGTCCTCCGCCGAGATGCCCGTGCTCACCCCCCGCTCCGGACCCGCATCCACGCTCACGGTGAAAGCGGTCTGGTTGCTGTCGGTGTTGCGATCCACCATCAGGGGCAGATCCAGGGCATCAAGCCGCTCGCCCTCCATCGCCAGGCAGATCAGCCCCCGGGCATCGGTGGCCATGAAGTTGATCTGCTGGGGGGTGGCGAACTGGGCCGCGCAGATCAGGTCCCCTTCGTTTTCCCGGTTCTCGTCATCGACCACCACGATCGACTCACCGTTACGGATGGCCGCCAGGGCATCGGCGATGGCATCGAAGTGAATGCCCGTGGACTGGCGTGGGCCGGACAGGACGGTCAAGGGAGCGAGACGGATCGGAGAAAGGATCGAACCTCATTTATAGGGTGCCGGTACGATCCAGCGTTCTTCTGCGTTCCGCATGGCCGGCAAGCGCGTTGCGGTGATCGGTGCCAGTGGCTACGGGGGACTGCAGACCCTCAGGCTGCTGCAGGGCCACCCGGATCTGACGGTGACCTTTCTGGGCGGGGAGCGCAGCAGTGGCAGGCGCTGGAGCGAACTGGTGCCGTTCCTCCCCCTGGAGGACGACCTGGTGGTGCGCTCGCCCGATCCGGAGGCGATCGCCGCCGCCGCCGATCTGGCCGTGCTGAGCCTGCCGAACGGCCTGGCGGCCGGCCTGGTGCCGGAGCTGCTGCAGCGCGGCGTGAAGGTGGTGGATCTTTCGGCCGACTATCGCTACCGCTCCCTGGCCCAGTGGCAGGAGGTCTATGCCGCCGAGGCCCGCCAGGTCGCCCGCCAGGACGATGACCTCTGCCGGGAGGCCGTCTACGGGCTGGTGGAGGTGGCGGAGGCGCAGATCCGGCAGGCCCGCCTGGTGGCGGCCCCCGGCTGCTTCCCCACCGCCAGCCTGCTGGCCCTGCTGCCGTTCCTCGAGCAGGGGCTGATCGAGACGGGGGGCATCGTCATCGATGCCAAGACGGGCACCTCCGGCGGCGGCCGGGCCGCCAAGGAGAACCTGCTGCTGGCCGAGGCCGCCGAGGCCGTGGCGCCCTACGGGGTGGTGGGCCACCGCCACACCAGTGAGATCGAGCAGCTGGCGGGCCAGGCGGCGGGCCAGGCGATCCAGCTGCAGTTCACGCCCCACCTGATGCCGATGGTGCGGGGGCTGCTGGCCACCGTGTACGGACGGCTGCGGGACCCCGGGCTGACGGCGGAGGACTGCACGACCCTGCTCAAGGCCTCCTACCGCCACAGCCCCACGGTGCAGGTCCTGCCGGTGGGGGTCTACCCCTCCACCAAGTGGGTGCGCAACACCAACCGATGCCTGCTGTCGGTCCAGGTGGACCCACGCACCGGCCAGCTGATCGTCATGAGCGCCATCGACAACCTGATCAAGGGGCAGGCCGGCCAGGGGGTGCAGTGCCTCAACCTGCTCAGCGGCCTGGAGGCGGGCACCGGCCTGCCGCTTCTGCCCTTCTACCCCTGAGCCAGGCGCCGGGCGGCGAGGCTGACGGCCAGGGGCAGGATCCGGTGCTCCTGGCGCTGGATGCGGGCATGGAGCCGCTCCCGGTCATCGCCTGCGAGCACCGGCACCGCCGCCTGCACCAGGATCGGCCCCGCGTCCACCTCGGCGGTCACCAGGTGGGCGGTGCAGCCGGCCAGGGTGACCCCGGCCGCCAGGGCCTGGCCCACCCCGTCGGCGCCCCGGAAGCTGGGCAGCAGGGAGGGGTGGATGTTGACCAGCCGCTCCGGGAAGGCTCCGATCAGCACCGGGGTGACGATGCGCATCCAGCCCGCCATCACCACCAGATCCACCCGGTGCACCTCGAACAGCTGGATCAGGGCCCGGTCGAGGGCCTCCCGCGAGGGCTGGTGGCGGTGGTCGATCACCTCACAGGGGATGCCAAGCCGTTCGGCCCGCTCCCGGGCCCCGCAGTCCGGCCGGTTGACCGCCAGGACGACCACCTGGCCGTGCAGCCGCCCCTCGCCGCAGGCCCGCGCCAGGGCCTCGAAGTTGCTTCCCGCCCCCGAGGCCATCACCGCCAGTCGCAGCGGGGCCTGGGAGGCCGGAGCCGGCTGTGGCAACGGCCACTGGAGAGACCCGCCGGGATCGCTATGGTCAGCGGAATCGGGCATTGCGTCCATGTCCCATCTCTCCATCCTGCCCACCGTGCTGCGGGATGCCGAGGCCCTGGCGGCCACCCTCGCCAGCCTCGATCTCCCCTGGCGCTGGGGGGGTGAACTGGTCGGATTCGCCGGCGAACGCCAGGCGGTGACGCTGCAGCTGCAGCTCAGGGACGGCCAGGGCCTGGGATGGGCCGCCATGGACGACGGATCCCTCGCCCTGGTGGGCGATCTCCAGCGCCTCAGCCGCAACACCGCCCTGCAGCGGCTGCTGGGCCGGATCACCCGGGCCTATGCCGCCCGGGCGGCCCTCGAGGAGGCCCGCCTGGCCGTCCCCACGGCGTCGATCGAGCTCCGTGTCTGACGACCCACCCCACCCCGACACGGCCGCCGGGCCGGTCGTCCAGCTCGACCTGCGGGAGCCCCATCGTCATCGGGTCCAGGTCACCCTCCACCTCACCCCCCGGAGCCTGCGGACGGAGCTGCGGCTGCCCGCCTGGACCCCGGGCTCGTACCTGATCCGGGACCATGTCCGGAACCTGGAGGGTCTGGAGGTGGTTCAAGGGGAGGCCCGCGTCGTACCGACGCGGCTCTCGGAGGCCTGCTGGCGGCTCTCCCTCACCCGCCTCGATCCCCTCGTCGTCCGCTACGACCTCCAGGCCACGGAACTGAGCGTGCGCACCTGCCACCTCAGCGCCGACCATGGCTTCCTGGCCTTGGCCGGGGTGGTGCTGGAAGCCACGGGCGAACGCTGGAATCCCCACCGCCTGGAGCTGCGGCTGCCCGAGAGCTGGCAGGCCTTCCTCCCCCTCCCGGCCGCCGGTGACGGGGCCTGGGTGGCCGCCGACTACGACCGGCTGATCGATGCGCCGCTGGAGGCCGGCCCCCACCCCTGCCACCCCTTCAGCGTCGCCGGGGTGCCGCACCGCTGGGTCACCTGGGGGGGCGACCTGCCCGTGGAGGATCCCGCCTGGCTGGCCGACGTGGAACGGATCGCCCTGGCCTGCTGCCGCCTGATGGGGGAGAGCGCCCCCGCCAGTGACGGCTACCTGTTCGTGCTGCACCTGCTGGAGGCGGGTTTCGGCGGCCTGGAACACGACCACGCCAGCGTGCTCCAGTACGGCCGCCGCGCCCTGGCGGGTCCCGGTGGCCGGCGCAAGCTGCTGCAGCTCGTGGCCCACGAGTACCTGCACCAGTGGAATGTGAGGCGCCTCAAGCCCGCCGAGCTGACGCCGCTGGACTACGGACGGGCCACGATCGTGCCCGGTCTCTGGTTCGCCGAGGGGGTGACCTCCTACCTCGATCTGCTGCTGCCCCTGGCGGCCGGCGTGGGCACGGAGGCCGACCTGCTCGAGGACCTCGGGGCCGACCTCAGCCGCTATCGGCTCACCCCCGGACGCCGGGTGCAGGGACTGCGGCAGAGCGCCGAGGAGGCCTGGGTGAAGCTCTACCGCCAGGACGCCTCCTCCGCCGACAGCCAGATCAGCTATTACCTCAAGGGGGCCGTTGTGGCCCTGGTGCTCGACCTGCACCTGCGGCGCCATGGCTCCAGCCTGGGGGTGGTGCTGCGGGCGCTGTGGCGCAGCCATGGGGCCGCCGGGCGGGGCTACACCAACGCCGATCTGGTCAACGCCTTCGCGGACCGGGCCCCCGACCTGGCTGCGCTGCTGCCGCACTGGCTGGAGAGCACCGACGACCCCGACCTCGACGCCTACCTGGCGGACCTCGGGCTGGCCCTGCGGCCCACACCGGCCCGGGAACCCTTCTTCGGCTGGCAGCTGGAGGAGCCCGCATCGGGCATGTTGCGGCTGAAGCGGGTGCATCGGGACGGGCCGGCGGAGCGGGCCTGCCTGCAGGCGGGCGATGAACTGCTGGCCCTCGACGACCTGCGCCTGCGCACCCCCGAGGACCTGGCGATGGCCCTCGCCATGGCCACGGCAGCGGCGGAACGGCAGGTGCTCTACGCGCGGGATGGCCGGGTGCGCACCACCCGCCTGGTGCCCGACCCCCCGGCCATCGCCGGCTGGCAGCTGGTGATCGATCCCGATCTGGACGGCCCCCACACCCGCGACAACCGGCAGCGCTGGCTGTCGCTGCTGCCATGACCTCGTCCCTGCGCCCCCTGGTGCTGGCGGTGGCCGGGGCGGGCGTGCTCAGCCTGGGGGGGCTCACCTGGCTGGGCCGTGACCTCTTCGGCGCTCCAGGCAACGCCGGGGGCCGCGCCTCCCTGCTCGACCTGCTGGAGGAGGTGCGCCAGTCCCCCGCCGACGGGGGAGGGTCGCCGTCGCCGCCCGAGCAGGCCCTGCCACCGCC